>CAYFVX010000010.1:0-16255 GCA_964346425.1 uncultured Chloroflexaceae bacterium
GCGAAATCATTATCAGTCGTCAGGTGTATGGGCGGGTCTTCAGTCTGGTGCAGGTGACGCCCAAAACCATCTGGTCGAAGCATTATGATACGGAAGGGACGACGGAGGCATTTGTCGTGCAGGGACTGGTGCCCACCTCGTCAATTATCAAGACGTGAGCGCAGAGCGCAAAGCTGTGTCCGGTGCATTCTGCATTCTGCATTCTGCATTCTCCACTCTCGCCTCCTCCTGCCTGGCCCTTTGCGTCTTTGCGCCTTTGCGCGAGGCTCTGACCGGGGCATTCTGCATTCTGCGTTCCCCATTCCCCACTACTCCGGCACGGTCAGCCGATACCCCACGCCGCGGACGACGTCAATGCACCCCATGTCACCCACCGGGTAGCCAAGTTTGCGCCGGATTGTGCGTATCAACGGGCGCAAGAGTGTGCCGGCTTCTTCTGCACTGGTCTGCACCTGATGGGTTGCCTGCACCAGGTCTTGCGCAGGTATGACGCTATCTACGCGTTGGGCAAGATATTCCAGCAAGGTAAACTCGCGGGCCGAAAGATGCACCGGCTCACCACGCATCCAGACACGGTATTGCGCAGGGTCTATCTGCAATTGTCCAATGGTGAGCAAGGAAGAAGGTTTCGCTGATGGGGTTGGTTGCACCTGGGTTGTCTCGCGGAGTTGGTGCGCCCGACGGAGTTTGCCTTCAACGACGGCCAGCAGATCTTCTGGCTGCACGGGCTTGGTAAGATAGTCGTCAACACCCAGTTGTTTACCATAGCGTATGTCGCTATCCATTGCTCGCGCCGTGAGAAAAAGAAACGGGATCGTTACCCACTCCGTATGGTCTCGCACGTGCTCATAGAGTTGATAGCCGTTCATCTGGGGCATCGCAATATCTGCCAGAATAAGGTCTATCTGGTTTTGCTGCAGGAGGTCAAGCGCGTTCTGTCCACTGCTGGCGGTGAAAACCTGATACCCGGCTGTTTCCAGTGTCAGGCGTATTGCTTGCAGCAGGGTAGCATGATCATCTACTACAAGAATTGATCCCGTTATGGTCATAGGAAATCCTATCCTTCCTTGTTTTGGGAAGCCGTTGTTGGCTCCTTCTCACTGCAAGGCCGGCAAATAGAACGCGACAACGGTTCCGTCATCGGGAGTGGAATGAATGGCTATATGCCCATTGTGCAACCTGATGAGGTCGCGGGCAATAGATAATCCCAGACCGGTACCCGGCACGCTCCCCTGGGGGGTAACGCGGTAGAACCGTTCAAAGAGTTTTGGTAATTCTTCCGGCGCGATGCCAATGCCCGTGTCTATTACGCGGATCGCTGCCCATTTACCTTCCGCCAGTTCCTCCACGCCCGGCCAGACATGCAATGAAGGATGGAGCGACTCCATTTTGCATTCTCCATTCTCCAGAATCGCACATTCACACCAGAGAGAGCCATACTCCGGCGTATACTTGATAGCATTATTGACCAGGTTACGAATAACCTGGCGCAACTGTCCATCATTGACATGCACCAGGATTGGGTTATTGCTCAAGACATGGAATTCCTGGTGCTTGCGTTGCATGAGCGGGAGTTGTTTCTCTACTTCTTCGCGCAGCAACAAGTCCAGATCCAACGGGTCGCGCTGCATAGAGACACGCTGGCTGTCAATGCGTGACATATCCAGAATATCACTGACCAGGTCATTCAGCAGTCTGGTCTGGTTACGGATGTCCTGGATTATCGCGTGGCGGGTTGCTTCGTCCATGCTGGCATACATTTTCTCCAGGCTGCCACTCAGCAGGGTAAGGACCGATAGGGGGGTACGCAACTCGTGCGATACGTTGGAGACGAACTGGTCTTTCATGCGGTCCGCTTCTTTCAGCGGGGTGATGTCACGTTGCACACTGACAAGTCCGACAACTTCTTCGTGGTTCTGGGGGGAAAAGAGGGGAGCTATAGTCTTCATGGCATTATAAAGCGTACCATCTTTTCGCCGATTGACGACCTCACCACGCCAGACATTGCCCGCCTGGACATACGTATGGATATCCGTATAGAGGGCATCCGATTGCTGATCGCTGTGCCATAACCACCAGCCCTGCCCGATAGCCTGCGCTGGCGTGTAGCCGGTGAGTTCCACAGCGGCAGCGTTCATGTATTGGATAATGCCTGCGACATCCGTCACGACGACAGCTTCGCCCACCGCCTCCAGAATGGCGCGGGTGCGGTCCCGTTCAGCCTGGAGCTCGGCTGCCCGCATCTGACGGTAGCGGTCAAGCCGGATGATGGTTTCAACCCGTTTGCGTATCTCAATCTTGTTGATGGGCTTGGAGATAAAGTCATCTGCGCCGGCTTCAATGCCTTGCAAGCGCGAAAGGCGGTCATGCAGAGCAGTAATAAGCATGACCGGTATCTCCCCCAGTTCAGGGTCAGCCCGCAGTTTTTGACAGACTTCGAAGCCACTCATACCTGGCAACATCACGTCGAGCAAGATGAGGTCTGGCGTATAGCGGGCAGCCTGTTGCAGGGCTTCCTCGCCGTCACCGGCTTCTATGAGCTTATAGTTCTGGCGGGAGAATACCAGTTTCATCATCCGCCGGGCGACAGAGTCATCATCCACTAGCAGGATTATTGGTTGATGGATCATAGTTTCCAATAGGTGGCAGACGGTAGACGGGAGACCGCGGACCGCGAACCATAGACGATTACATGGAGACGCTGAGATGGTAGACTGTGAATGAGTGCATTGGATGATAACATAGATGCTATCATCCAAAGATAAGGCTTTGAGCTTGCCATCTGTTTTCCCTATTATAACGAACCACGGCAGAGAGGGCAATAGTTCTGGTGGGTTATCCCGGCAGCTTAGTTTTCCGTCTGGTATAATCAAGAGAAGAAAAACAAACAGATCGGGAAAGAAGATAAAAATGGAAATACTGGGCGGACCACTCTTTGCTGTCGCTGGAGCCGGTGAATCACATGGCCCCGCTATCACCACGATTGTTTCTGGTTGTCCTGCCGGGTTACGCCTTTCGCGGCTGGATGTTCAGCCCTATCTCGACCGGCGGCGACCGGGTAGCAACAAGCATGGCACCCCACGGCACGAGGGCGATAAGGTTGTTTTTCTGGCTGGTCTGTATGATGAAGACCACGAACTGCTGACCGGCGGGCCAGCTCTGCAGGTGACGCTGGATACGGAAGAGCAAACCCGGACGCCGACCTATGAAAGCGGCATAACGACTGGTGAGCCAATAGCTGCGCTGGTCCTCTCGGCAGCCAAAAAGTCAGAGCACTACACCCAGTTTCGTGGGCCACAGGGCGCGGTGCGGCCCGGCCATACAGATCTGGTCAAGCATCACAAAACGCATGGGCATGGGGATATCCGCGGCGGTGGACGTTCCAGCTATCGTTCGACGATTTCGGATGTTATTGGCGGTTCGATTGCCCGCCTTTTCTTACACCACCATTTTGGAACGGTCTTCCTCTCTTCAATTGCGCAGGTTGGTGAATTGCAGGCTACGCATTCGTTGCAGGAACGGGCGGACCATCTCGCGCAGAGCTATCAACCCCATGCTATTCCACCATCAGCCATCCAGGAAATTGAACAAACGCTGCACACTGCCGAAATCCATTCCATAGATGCTGATTTTGCGCGGAGCGCGGGCACGCTCATCAAGGAGACGCGTATGCAGGGCGACTCGCTGGGGGCGGTGGTAGAAGTGGTTGCGCTCAACGTGCCACCGCTCATTGGCGACCCGCTCTACCAGAGCCTCAAGCTGCGCCTGATGGGGGCGTTGGGTGGTCTGCACGCGGTGCAGGCGTGTGAAATGGGGGCAGGTGTGGCGGTGGCTGCTCGCCGCGGTAGCGAAAACAATGACCCGATACGGCAGCATGGCTATCAGTCCAATCAGCATGGCGGCTTGATCGGGGGTATAACCACAGGTATGCCGCTGGTTTTTCGCGTCAGTTTCAAGCCAACTTCCACCATTGTAAAACCACAGCAATCGGTGCGCAAAAATCTGCAGGACATAGACTTTCTGCTGGAGCATGGTCGCCACGACCCGTGCGTGGGAGTGCGGGCTGGCGTGACGCTCGAATCGCGCATGGCGATTGAGGTGATGAATGCGGTGTTGATGCATCAGGCGCACCAGGTGGATAGCGCGAATTTTCGCCTGTTTTCATAGCAGCATACGACCTGACGTTCGTCTGATTATACCATGTTTGCCTGATCACTTTTGAAACGCAGAGGCGCAGAGATGCAGAGATGCAGAGATGCAAACAGGACAATCTGTGTTCATCTGTGTTCATCTGTGTTCATCTGTGGTAGAAGTCATTATCCGAATCTAGTATTACAGAGAGGAAACGCAAAACTATGAACCAGGATGCAACCTTTGAATATGTTCAAGCCGAAAACCATGCATTACATCAAGAAAACGAAGCAATGCAGCGGCGCATTGCTGAACTGGAAGGATTGCTGGTCGAAGCACAGCATAGAGAGCAGATGCTCAACCAATCGCAGCAACTCTTCCAGCTTATTATTGATAACTTACTCGAGTCGGTCTTCTGGAAAGACACAGACCTGATCTACCACGGCTGTAATAAGAGTTTTGCGATTGATGCCGGCGTGGATGAGCCAGCCAACATTGTGGGCAAGAGCGATTATGATCTTGCCTGGACGACGGAGCAGGCAGAATTCTTCCGCGAGGTTGACCAGCGGGTGATGGAACAGGATGAGGCCGTCTATCATATCATCGAGTCACAACGTCAGGCGGATGGCAAAGAAGCGTGGCTGGATACGAATAAAATTCCGCTGCATGACAAAGAGGGCAATGTCATCGGGTTGCTGGGCACCTATGAAGACATTACCGAGCGCAAGCAGATGCAAGAAGAGTTATTGCAAAGCCGCGCCCTGTTGCAGGGCATCATAGACAATGCACCGATGGCTATTCTGGTCAAAGATGCTGATGGCTCCTATAAGCTGAGCAATCAGTATGCCGCGTCGCTGGTGCAACGGACTCCTGCCGAGCTAGTGGACAAAAACGATTATGACCTGTTTCCGCATGATGTTGCGCAGGAGATGCGGGCAGAAGACCAGCAGATTATCGCCACGGGCAAGACCGTCGAGAGTGGGCAGGACGTGATGCTTGCGGATGGGCCACATGCCTTTTTCAAGGTGAAATTTCCTATCTATGATGCGCACGGTACCGCGTATGCCGTCGGTGGCTTTATGACAGATATTACCGAGCGCAGGCGAGCAATGGATGATTTGCGCACCTTCAAAGCCCTCGCCGACTATGCGCCGGATGGATTTGCGCTTGCCTCGCTGCAAGGGGAGATTACCTATGCGAATGTGGCCTATGAAACACTCGCTGGCTATGGAGCGGCAACGGTGGGGATGCGGGTGATTGATTTCTACGCCTCAGAAAGTCATGCCGCCTTGCAACAGGCGATGCAAACTATTTTGCATGAGGGTTCCTGGCAAGGTGAACTGCTCCATCAGCGACAGGATGGCAGCACGTTCGAGGCACTCATCTCGGGCTTTCTTATCCGCGATGAGCAGGAACGCCCAGAGGCTCTGGCAGCCATTGTGCGCGATGTGAGTGAGCAGCGGCGGGCTGAGGAGGAGCGCACCACCTTGCAGCAGCAGCTCATTGAGGCGCAACAGTCGGCTATCCGTGAGCTTTCGTCGCCGCTTATTCCGCTGACGCAGGACGTGGTGCTGATGCCGCTGATAGGCAGTGTGGATAGTACGCGGGCGCAGCAGGTGATGGAAGCGTTGTTGGAAGGCATTGCCCACCATCAGGCAGAGGTTGCCATTCTCGATATTACCGGCGTCTCGGTAGTGGATACGCAGGTGGCGAATGCGCTCATCCAGACAGCCAGAGCAGTGCAATTGCTGGGGGCGCAGATTATCCTGACAGGTATTGGCCCCACGATGGCGCAGACGCTGGTGCATCTGGGCGTAGATATGAGCAGCATGCAGACGCGGGCCAGCCTGCAGCGGGCCGTGCTGGATGTGCTGGCAGTGCAGCAAACGTGATGGCAGGAAACGCAGAATGACGGGCAGCCGGGCAGTTTAACGCAGAGGCACAGAGGCGCAGAGGTGCAGAGAAAGATAAGGATGTAGCGAGGAAAGACCGTGTTATTTGTCGGTGGTTGTAACATCTGTGTTCATCTGTGTTCATCTGTGGCTGCATTTCTGGTCGAAATTGGCTGAAAAGTATGGCTTAAAACTTTTTCAACCTTGAACCTCTTTCCTTGAAATGCATCTTAACGAAAACAATACCGCCGTTACGTTTTTGTAAGCGAAGGGTTAAAGAGTTTTAACAATCAGAAATGATGCTTTTGCAAGAAAAAAGTACTTGACAAAACGTATGGTACTCTGGTATCATACAATAACCAGTCCATAGTACTACTCTGGTACTGGAAAGTGTCAGTGATTAACCGTTTATTAACAAGATGGATGGCAAATTGTTACAATATTTTTGGGTGAATTATCAGTGCCATCTTGCCCGTTACCAGATTTATTATCTTGTAGGAATGGGAAAATACTACAAACCCTAAAAATCTGCAATTATTTACCAGGAGGTTCGCCATGTTTCAGCGTCACGGCCCCTTTTATCAGGTTATTACCTCGCTTCTGCTCTTCTCATTGCTTGTTTCTTCTTTCGCAATAGTATTGTTTCGTATGCAAATCGCCCAGGCTTCTGATGCGAATATTGTCTATGTCAACGCGGCTGTTACTGGTGGAGCAGATGATGGCTCCTCCTGGACTGATGCCTATACCTCCCTGCAAGCTGCACTGGATGGTGCGAGTAGCGGTGACCATATCTGGGTCGCGGCTGGCACCTATAAGCCAACGGAACAGACTGATCCTCCTAATGCACGAAGTGCTACCTTCCAACTCGCAAATGGTGTCGAAATCTATGGCGGATTTTCTGGCGGTGAGACTGAATTGCAGCAGCGCGATTGGGAGACCAACGTCACCATCCTCAGCGGCGATATTGGCATTGAAAGCGATAACAGCGATAATGCCTACCACGTCGTCACCGGCAGTGATACGGATAACAGTGCGGTGCTGGATGGATTCACGGTGACGCTTGGGAAAGCGGATACTAATAATGGAGGGTGGACATTTACAGTGGGTGTAGGCGCGGGTATGTACAATAACCCTGGTAGTCCAACGGTACGTAATGTTATCTTCTTTGATAATGAAGCGCAGGCTCGGGGTGGAGGAATGTACAATAATGATGGAAGCAACCCCATCCTCGAAAACGTCCAGTTTATAGAAAATCACGCCACTTCTACAGGAGAGGGTGGGGGGATGGGGAATTATGACGGCAGCAACCCTGTCCTTACCAATGTCCTCTTCAAGAACAACATTTCCACTGCTAGAGGGGGTGGCATGTATAACTTTAACAGTAGCCCCACCTTAGACAATGTTATCTTTACTGGCAACTCTTCGAATGCCGGCGGTGGGATGCAAAACACTAAAAATGATAGCAAACCTACGATCATCAATAGCGTCTTTTATGCAAATACGTGTACATCGCCTGGCGAGGGCGGTGGTATGTTGAATAGTCTTGGTGGTGAGGCTACCGTCTACAATTCCATTTTCTGGGGCAATGAAGCTGGTGGTAACCCCAACAATATGCAAACAACGGATGCCGCTCAATCCACGCTTGCGTTTAGCATCAATCCCAGCGGGTGTCCAATGCCCTATACCAACTGTGGCGAAGGTGGGATTATCACCGCTGACCCACTGTTTGTAGACGCTGACAACGGCGATTTCAGCCTGCAGTCTGGATCGCCAGCCCTGAACAGCGGTGACGATACCAATTGCTCCGATACGGATATGGATGGTGTAGCCCGTCCTATCAATGAAACATGTGATATGGGTGCCTATGAGCGTCTCAATGATGCACCGGTGCTTGACAACAATGCTGATCCTGCACTTTCTGCTATTGCCGAAGATGTGGCGGATGGTGACAATACAGGTGATACGGTTGAAACCTTGCTTACTGACGTAAGTATTACTGATGAATTGACATCCCCAGGTATTGCCGTAACTGCAGTGGATGAAACCAATGGCGACTGGCAGTATAAACTGGACGGTGAGTCGTGGAGCGACTTTGATTCGGTGGCTGATGCAAGTGCTATTGTGCTCGCGACAACTGCCAGTCTGCGCTTCGTGCCAGATGCCGACTACAATGGTACGGTTACTGATGGCATTACCTTCCGCGCATGGGACCAGCAGGATAGCTACGCCAGTGGGGATACCGCAGATGCCAGCACAAATGGCAGCAATACAAGCTTTAGCAGCGCAACAGAAACGGCGAGTATTGAGGTGACTTCTGTCAACGATGCACCGGTGCTGGACAATACTGGCTCGCCAGCCCTGAGTGCCATTGATGAAGATGTGAACGACACGAATAATACCGGCGATACGGTATCCTCCATACTCACCAGTGTCGCCAGTGTGGACAATGTTGATGGGGACACGTTGGGCATTGCGGTAACGAGTTTGAGTACGGGTGGTAAAGGAACATGGCAATATAAACTGGATGGAAGCAGTGACTGGACTGCTTTTGATGAAGTGTCCGATGGCAGTGCCATGCTGCTGGCACCTGCCTCTAGCATTCGCCTGAAGCCTGCAACCAATGCCAATGGAACGATTGACCCGGCCATCACTTTCCGTGCCTGGGATCAGACCAGCGGGAGCAATGGTGATACCGCGGTGGATACCAGCAGCAGCAATGGGGGAGAAACAGCGTTTAGTAGCGCAACAGAAACGGCGAGTATTGAGGTGACTTCTGTCAACGATGCACCGGTGCTGGACAATACTGGCTCGCCAGCCCTGAGTGCCATTGATGAAGATGTGAACGACACGAATAATACCGGCGATACGGTATCCTCCATACTCACCAGTGTCGCCAGTGTGGACAATGTTGATGGGGACACGTTGGGCATTGCGGTAACGAGTTTGAGTACGGGTGGTAAAGGAACATGGCAATATAAACTGGATGGAAGCAGTGACTGGACTGCTTTTGATGAAGTGTCCGATGGCAGTGCCATGCTGCTGGCACCTGCCTCTAGCATTCGCCTGAAGCCTGCAACCAATGCCAATGGAACGATTGACCCGGCCATCACTTTCCGTGCCTGGGATCAGACCAGCGGGAGCAATGGTGATACCGCGGTGGATACCAGCAGCAGCAATGGGGGAGAAACAGCGTTTAGTAGCGCAACAGAAACGGCGAGTATTGAGGTAACACCTGTCAATGATAATCCGACAGCAACGAGTGATACGTTTACTGTTGCAGAAGACAGCTCGGACAACGAAATTGATGTGATGGACAATGACAGCATTGACCCGGATAGCGGTGAGACGCTGGCACTGGAGAGTTTCAAGCAACCATCCAATGGCACCGTGACCCGCAACGACAATATGCTCCAAGGTGACAAGCGAGATGACACGCTGTTCTATACACCCAATGATGATTACAATGGCAATGACAGCTTTACCTATACAATTAGTGATGGCAATGGTGGAACTGACACTGCTACTGTCAACATCACCATCAGTGCATCGAACGATAATCCGACGGCAAACGATGACTCACCGGCTGCATTTGAAGAGGACAGCTCAGAAAATGCAATAGTCGTTCTGTCAAACGACACGATATCCCCTGACAGCGGCGAAACACTGTCAATCCAAAGCTTTACACAACCCGCAAACGGTACGGTATCCGCTGATGCAACCAGTGATGATACTCTGCTCTATACGCCAGATGCAGACTACAATGGCGATGATAGTTTTACCTATACCATTGACGATGGCAATGGTGGAACTGACACCGCCACCGTGGATATCACCATTAACGAGGTCAACGATGCGCCACAGGCGACCGCTGAGAGCATTACGGTTGACGAGGGCGGCACGGCAACCACGCTGACTGACGGAGCAACCAGTGTGCTGGATAATGATAGCGATGTGGATAGCAGTGATCTTACGGTGAGCGTGAAGACACAACCCTCGCATGCCAAATCGTTCAACCTGAACGCTGATGGCACATTCAGCTACACCCACGATGATAGCGAAACAACCACCGACAGCTTTAGCTACGAGGTGTGCGATGATGATTCCGCATGTGACACTGCCACGGTGAACATCACCATCAATGAACTGAGCGATACACCGAATGTCTCGCTGCTGTTGGAAAACTCGCCGATGGCGGAAAATGGTGGTACGGCGACGGTCAAAGTTTCACTCTCGGAAGCCTCGGTGAAGGATACCACCGTGACGCTGGAGTTCGACGCGACGAGTACCGCCAGTGCCAGCGATTATTCCTACGCGTCCAGCTCTGTGGTTATTCCAGCCGGTGATACGGAAGGCAGCATAACGCTGACTGCAGTGGATGATGACCTGGATGAAAATGATGAGACCATTGTGGTGGGTATTGCTGGCGTGATCAATGGAAACGAACTGGGCGACCAGCAGGTAACGGCGAATATAACCGACGATGATACGTCGAGTGTCGAAGTTAGTACCTCCAATCTGAGCATGGATGAAGGGGCAACGGCGAAGAACTATACGATAAAACTGGCAAGCCAGCCAGCAGGTGATGTGGAGATTATGGTCCAGGTTTCGGAAAGTGATGTGCTCATCAGCAGTGACAACGACAATTTTGCTGAGACGATCAGCCTGGTCTTCAAAGATACGGCCGCCCAGAAAGTCTATGTCAAAGCAGAAGATGACACGGATATTGAGGGCGATTATAGCGGTACGATTGTGCATAGCGTAGCCGCGACCGATGACACAACTGGCTATCCGCTGGATACCTCCATCCGTGATGTGCTGGTCAGTATTGGCGATAATGACGAATTGCCTGACACCGAGATAACCAGAATGCCATTTGACCCGTCTGATGACAGCGAGGCAACGTTTGAGTTTGTGGGCTATGCGGGAACGCAGCCGGTGCGCGACATTTCCTACTTTGAATGTCGGCTAGATGCTGGTTCCTGGAGCAGGTGTAGCAGTCCATTCACCCACAATTTCGATAATGGGGAGCATACGTTTGAAGTGCGGGCTGTGGATGCCGATAGAAACAAGGATGCAGTGCCTGCCAGCTATACCTGGACGGTAGATGCAGCGACGACCGTTGAACCAACCGTTGAACCAACCGTTGAACCAACCGTTGAACCAACCGTTGAACCAACCAGCACGGCAACTATCACACCCACGCCCACCGTCACAACCGAACCAACCAGCACCACAACGGTTGAGCCGACCACCACGGTGATGCCAACCACCACAGTGACACCGACGACCACCGTCACGCCGACGACCACCGTCACGCCGACCACCACGGTGACGCCGACAACCACCGTCACACCGACGACCACCGTCACGCCCGTGCCGACCGTCACACCGACCATTACCACCACGGTGGAACCAACACCAACACCTATGCCTACAGACGTAGGCCCGGAACCAACGCCTACCCCCAGTCAACCGGGGTCGTCTGGCCCACCGATACTGAAAATCACCGTGGTCTGCCCCGATATGCTGACACCTGGGAGCCAGGGAAGCTGTACAATCATTTGCGAGAATAAAGGGACGGCAAAAGCCTTCGACATTCAGATTATCGTCATTCTGCCGGCTGGTATGTTCTTCAATGCAGACCATAGTCCGGCGGGCTGGGAACTTGTCTCCTCTGATACCGTCACAACGACCCTGCAAAACACGCAAGAGCAAAAGTACCGCTATGTCATAGAGGAGATTGAAGCAGGTCAGAGTACGACCGTGAATATTGGCACCACGATTGATAGCTCAGCTTCCATGGGGGGAGGAATGACGCTACGTTCCTACATTGCTGATGAGAATGGCGAGGTGGTAGACAATGACGGTGCAGACCAGAGTGCCAGTATTCTGCTGGGGTATCATCAAGTCTATTTGCCAGTGATTGCGAAAACTGGCTCTGGGGCAATGCAAAACAATCGTCCGGACCTGGTCGCAAGTATCAAGCTTTCGCCAGAGAAAAGCAGCTTTGCGGCTGGTGAGCCGGTCCAGATTGAAGTGACGGTGACGAATAACGGTGGTGTCCCAACTGGAGGGGATTTCTGGGTAGACCTGTTTATCAATCCATCCAGCATACCGGACAACAGCAACAGTTCGTGGCAGCAGATGTGTGGGATTGACCCCTGTTTCGGTATAGCCTGGCATGTAGAAGAATCGCTGGGTGCTGGGGAGAGCATTGTGCTGACTTCAACAGCGGACAGTTTCGATGCTGACGCTACCACGTGGGAAGGCTGGTTTGCCAGCGGCACTACCGATGTGTATGCCTACGTGGATAGCTGGGGCAGCCAGTATGGTGACATTGGCGAGGCGAATGAGACGAACAATCTGGCTGCATTGCACGGGTTGAGTGTCACGGGGAGCAACCCGTAATGTGTGATGCGTAATAGTGTAATAGCGTAATGCGTCTTTGTTTGAACAGTAGGGGTTTGCCGACGGCAAACCCCTACTGTTGTCATCTAGCCCATCTAACCCCTCTCACCGCTCCAGCTACTCTCTCATCAAGCGGTACAATCCATAGCGTCCTGCTCGCCCAACCTGCCTATCGTCACTGGCTGGCAATGGGATATCCCCCATTTTTTCATCCCAGAGCAGATAGGCAATGGCCGGGTGCTGGCTCTGCGCCTGGGTCAGAGTGGTCTGGGCATCCGCTACGTCAGGCAACGCAATAGCTCGATGTGCCAGGGCGGAATACTTATGCAGCGGCACGGTAGGGGGAACATGCACCAGCACCTTTTCGCCGGGCTGGAGCTTCTGGTCGGTCAGTTTAAGGATGGCGACTTCATCAGATGGTTGCTGTTGCAAAACAGAGTGGCTACCGATGCGAAAGCCAGCATGAAGCAACAGGAGTAGTAACAGGGTAATCAACACGACATAACGGATAAACCGTAGCGTATCCTGTGGTGGTGTCACTCTGGTTGCCAGCCAGCGAACCGTGCTCGCCGCTGCAACGGCATAGAGGGGAGCCAGTGGCAGGAAGAAGCGTGGCAGCACAAAGGCCAGGCTAGTTATGGCGACATACAGCCCGATGAAGAGCAGCAACAATGGACGATAGGATAGACGGTCCGTCTCGTCTGATTTTGCAAGGAACGTCGTGGTTTGCTGCGCGGCCGGCTGGTTCTTGCCCAGGTGCGTCAGGATATGGGCCAGCCAGCCGACCACTCCGCAAACCGCCAGCCAGTTGGCAGGCCAGGCCAGCAGGCGCAGTTGAATGGCTCGCCCAAACTCGCCCGTCTCTTCAGCCCCCGTGCCCAGAAATGCGATGATATTGTGCCACCAGTTGCGCACGAAGCGGGCAGGGTCGCGGAGCACCACTTCGCTGAGCGGGATGGTGTTGGGTACCTCATTCCAGCGGCCCCAGTCAATGTTGCCATAGACGGCCAACCAGATATTTTTGGCTTGCTGGCTGTAGAGTGGCTGACCGGTCTGGATGGTATTGACCAGCAGTTGTGGCATGGCAGCCAGCAAGAAGCCGAGCACAAAAGGCACAAGCGATGCGCTGTACGCCAGGAGGCGTGGGGGGGGGAAGATTGTGCGAGCTGGTGGAGTGTGGGGATGATGCATACCGGGCATAAAGAAACATGCGAGTATGCCCCAGGGGAGCAGCACCAGTCCCTGATGGCGCATCAGGAAGGCACCGCCGCCGGCAATGCCTGCCAGGAACAGCCAGACGTGCCGTGAGCGTGCATCTGGTTTCTGCTGCGCAGCATGCAGAAATAATGCCAGCGCAAGTACCAGCAGAGCAGCGAATGGCATATCGCTGCCGACATAGAGCGCATACTGCACAACCAGTGGGCTGAATGCCAGCAAGAGCACGACCAGCAATCCCCATAATCCCCGTCCTTGTTCCTGTTTTGTCCCGATGACGAGATGGGTCAGCCAGCAGCTTGCCAGCAGCAGTAGTGTCCCGCTCAGGGCCGCGATGAGCCGCCCGGCCAGAAAGACATTGCCGGCGGTCAGCGGATGCACCAGCCAGAGCAGTAGCGGATAGCCCAGGTTGTAAAAGCCGTCTGTCTGAAAAACCCGCTCCAGGTCAGTTGCGCGGGTAGCAAAGACACGAAAGTCTTTTTCAACGCCTGGTACCGAGAGCGTCACATGGTTTTGCGCAGTCCAGAGCACGGCTACCAGCCAGAGCAGGCTACCACCCACTGCAGCCACAGAGGGTAGCCAGCGGTAGCGGGCAAGCAAAGCGGGAGCATAGTGAAGCACCAGCAGGGCAAACAGCAGCAGGTTGACCCCTGGCAGCAGCCAGCGCAGTGGGGCAGGATAGAGCGGGGGCGGCTGGCGATAGCAGAAGAGGAAAAGCATGCCGAGCAGCAGCAGAAAGAGGGCCAGGGCTGTTTTGCGGCGGCGGATGCGGGTGGCGTGGGTTATCCAGAGCCAGCAGAGCGCAGTTGCCAGTCCCCCAGCGAGCACCTGAGTGGGATAGGGGATAATAATACTCGCGCCGGCGTGCGCTGCGGGAACGATATACTCGACCTTGTCAAGCAGCACCCCCACCTGCCGCGCATCCCCTGGGAACGTGGTGGTTGCGGAACGGATTTCCAGGACGACATCATCTGGTTTCCAGAGGCCATCTGCCAGTGGAACGGGCAGGCGAACGGATTGCCAACTTCCATCCGTCTCGATAGTTGCCAGCGGTTCGCGTCCATTGAGCAGGAAGGTCACTGTCGGGTAGGGTGTACCTGACGGCCGCCAGCCACGGATGCGCAGGCTGATTTCTGCGGGCAGGCCGGCCTGTGGGAAGAGGAGAAAGGATTGGGCCTTGCTCCAGCGTGCCTGTCCATCGGAGCCTGTGAGCGCGGCTTCGGGTGCATAGTCCTGGTATTGCGGGTCGTGAAACCCCTGCACGTAGGCAGCATCATACCCACCAATATCTACCATATGGTGGACGGGAACCTGAAAAAGCAGCACGATAAGCAGAGCACCGCCTGCCAGGGCTCCTGCAACGGAGAGAAATTCACGAGCTATGCGCATGCAATGGTTAGAGATTTTTGTAAATCGCTTTGAGAAGTTCCCTGCATGGTAGACGGGGAATAGTTGCAATGCAAGACCCCCATCGGGAACCGTAGCAGCGGTTTTTAACCATTGGAACTGTCCATCTGAGCCGTCTCTTCCGCGGCTATAAGCCAGAGTTCTTGTTGGGAGAGAGACGTCTCAGATGGAACGATGTCTCTGCGGCTACAAGCCGCAGCTACGGTCTGAACTATTCCGTTTTGCAGAACGGTTTGCAAAAAAATCTACCCTTGCAAACTGCCCCCTGCTGCCTACTCAGCAGGAGAAGTTTCTTCTTCAGTCTCTTCATCAGCTTCGGTGCCTTCAGTGTCTTCGGTATTGTCCGGGTCTTCGACCGGCACATCACCTTTGGGAGTGGACACAAGCTCGCGATGAACCCAACCAGATTCAGAACCATCCTCATTTTCGATGGAAGAGCCATCTGAATGTCGTTCTCCCAGCCGAATGTGATACCACATACCATCGGATGAAATGCCGAGGAAGACGATTTCATCTCCCTGACTGACCGCACCGATTGGCTCATTTTGCACTGAAGGGCGTGGGCGCACATTTGCCCCGCTCAGGACTTTGCCGACAATTTCTTCGGCTGGTTCTTCAGGGGTAAGGGTTCCTTCAGGTGTGGGTAATTCTTCCAGAGCAGGCTCTTCTTCGGCTGGCGTAGCTGCCAGCGGAGCCAGTTCTGCTCCTGCCCCATTTTCGGCGACAACGCTTGTTGGTTCGGGATCAAGCGAGCGTACTTGCGCAAGCACGTGGGAAGGGTCTTCTTTGCCAAATTGATTGAGTTCCGTCTTGAGTGTGGTAAAGACACTGAAGGCAAAAATGAGTGAGAGAATCATCAAAACGCTGGTGATAGAGGTCTTGATAAGCTCCATACTCTGGCCCCAGACGCTCTGCGCCTGTATCTGGTCCAGGGCACTGTGCGCGGCACCAGCCACAGACTCGCCCCAACTGGTGCGGCCCGGATCTTCGTTCGCCACGCGGCGCAGTTCCAGCAGTGCGCGAAAATCGCCAATTTGCGCCAGGGCACGTACCGCACTCCAGCGGACATTGCTATTTGGATTGCGTAGAGCCTGGATGAGCGCACCGGTTGCGCGACCATCCCCGATTCTTCCCAGAGCCTCCGCGGCCCGATATGCGGTCAACCAGGGAACATCCGAGGTCAGGACTTCTTTGAGTGGACC
>CAYFVX010000011.1:0-15974 GCA_964346425.1 uncultured Chloroflexaceae bacterium
GGTCCCTCCCGTGGGCATAATATGCGAAGGCCCCGCCGTATAATCGCCAAGCACCTCAAACGAGCGTTCGCCGAGAAAAATACCCCCAGCATTGCGGACATGCCCCACATATGCCCACGGATCTTCCATCAGCAGGCAAAGATGCTCCGGTGCATACCCATTGGCAACATCCAGCGCAATCTCCAGGTCCGACACCAGCACAATCCCGCCACGCTGTTCAAGAGCTTCGCTGGCCGCCTGGCGGTTTGTCTCTGGCAACTGGTGCAATTGGCGGTCACACTCCTCTTGCACAGCCTTCGCCAGCACCGCAGAAGGTGTGACAAGAATCGCACTGGCAAGCACATGCTCGGCCTGTGCCAGCAAATCCGCCGCGACAGAGACAGGATTGGCGTGCTCATCCGCTATCACCAGCGTCTCCGTAGGCCCTGGCAAACTCTCAATCCCAACACTGCCATACACCGCCCGCTTTGCCAGCACCACAAACAGATTGCCCGGCCCCACAATCTTATCTACCCGCGGCACACTCTCCGTGCCATACGCCATTGCCGCAATCGCCTGCGCCCCACCGAGTGCAAACACATGCTCAACCTCGGCAAAATATGCGGCTGCCAGCACTACCTCTGACGGCTCATTCTTTCCACCTTGTGGAGGCGAGCACACAATAATCTCTCGCACCCCGGCTATACGTGCCGGTATCGCCGCATGCAGGAGTGAAGATGGAAGCGGTGCGGCCCCACCCGGCACGTAGATACCAACGCGTTGCAGCGGCCTGACAATCTGACCTCGTGTTCCTTCGACGTGAAAATCAACCCAGGAGTTGCGCATCTGGTGGCGATGAAAGTTTTCAAGCGCATCCGTCATCAGACTCATAGCACTGAGCACCTCATGATCCAATGCGGCTGCTGACTTTGTCATACGTTCGGGCGAAACCCCAATGTGCTCAAGGGTAGCCTTATCCAACCGTTGGGTCCATTCGTGGAGCGCAGCATCTCCACGCGTGCGCACATCTTTGATAATCCGTTCCACTGCCTCAGCAGGACGCAATGGTTCACCAAACAACGTTGCGATACCATCCAGCACATGTTGCGGAACAACCCCCTCGTCTAATGGAACCCGCCGCAGAATAGTTGCTCGTGCTTTCGCTATATCATCAATGATTGGTATGCTCATAACCCTCCTAAATATGATAAAATGAATGAACGTATCCGTTCGGTATAGGAAAGGCAGTTTTCAATGCCCTTCCCATACTGAAGAACAAAAACTTTTCAGCGGACTTCTCCTTTGTTCGCGCAAATACGCGTCACCTTGCTCATTGGCGGCAAGCCTCGTCGTATCAGAAAGACAGGTGGCAGCAGTAATTTGCGCAAAGTGACGGGAACTTGTGATTTCTCTAAGTGAGTGGAGACAAAACCCATGCAACTGCATTACCCACCTGTAAAACGTTGGACAGGGCTTGCGCTGCTCGTCCTGGTGCTCATGGCGATTATCCTGGCTGTTTTGCCTGTCCATGCCCGCTCGGATATTCCGGTGATGGCATTGTACTATACCTACTTTAACATGGGCAACTGGACCTATGATGGGATGAGCGATATTCCCGCGCCCAAATATTCAAGCGGAAGCCATGATGCAATGAATCGACATATTGAACAGGCGCATCTGGCAGGCATAGACACCTTCGTCTGCAACTGGCGTGGACCAGATGACCAGACAGATGGCCGCTGCCGTAGTATGCAAAAACGGATTGCGTCGAGTGACTACGACGATATACGCATTGCGTTTATGATCGAGT
Source organism: uncultured Chloroflexaceae bacterium (assembly GCA_964346425.1). GTDB lineage: Bacteria > Chloroflexota > Chloroflexia > Chloroflexales > Chloroflexaceae > JAAUSY01. Next base: position 1,790 of record CAYFVX010000011.1, read on the forward strand.
TGATGCCTGATTCTGATGAAGACTTGTTTGAGGCGGATGGTATGGCGGAAGCATTGCGCAAACTGGAAGACCTTATTCATCAGCGTTCGTACATGCGCTTTGCAGGCAAACCGCTCCTTATCTTTGTAAACCCGGTCTATTTCGGCGACACGGAAGCATGGCGTAGATTTCGCAATCAGGTAGACCTGTATCGCTCGCAATACTGGATGGTTGCCTCAACCATACCAGCGCAGCAGGATGATATGTTTCGCTATCTGGATGTCTTTGATGCCACCTTCTCCTTTGAAATCAATGGCGACCCGTATGGAGCGATGAACACCTATGCCGCACGATTGCAGCAATACAACGCAACCCATCAAGATGACGGCCCCTTTATCGCCACCGTGATGCCAGGCTTTGACAATCGGCGCAGTTCGCCCCAGGGAATGTATGTAGACCGCAACAATGGCATGTACTACCAACGTTCCTGGGAAGCCGCCAAACAACACAATCCAGCAGCAATCATCCTGAACAGCTTCAACAATTTCTACGAAGGAACCCACATTGAACCAAGTGAAGTCTATGGCACCGGCTACCTCGGCCTGACCCGCGACCTGGTCAGCAATTTTTATGCCACGCGGCCAGTGGAGCAACGTCCATCCGTCTATTTTCCCGAAACCGGGCACTATTTGCAGGGAGCATTTCTTTCCTTCTGGCAGCAAAACGGCGGTCTGGGGCGATTTGGCTATCCCATCACCGAAGAGTACATCCGCGATGAAGATGGCAAAGTTGTGCAATACTTCGAGCGAGCACGCTTTGAACTGCGTGTCGTCAATGGACAGGCCGTCGTTGACCAGGGGTTGATGGGCAAAGAGTATGCCGACTTTTATGACGTGGAGTTTTCGTCAGTTGCACCGATTGCCAACACCAGCACGCAGCGATATTTTCCCGAAACCGGCCACACGCTGCAAGGGTATTTCAAAACCTATTGGGAGAATAATGGCAGACTGGCATTCTTTGGCTACCCTATCAGTGAGCAGTTGACCGTAGAACTCTCCGATGGACAAAACCATCTGGTGCAATATTTCGAGCGCGTGCGCATGGAGCAGCATGGAAACACCATCCTGCTTGGACGACTGGGCATAGACCTGGCTCCCTGCAAGATGCTTGCCCCCTGGACCGCCGGTGCGCCACCAGCCGAGCCACTGGAAGAAGTCGAGAGTGATCCATGTGCCGAATACTTCTACGACTCGGTTGAAGAAGCACGCCAGGACAACGAGCAAGTCGAACTTCCCGCCTCTTCATCTACATCAACCGATCCCGCTACTGCCGATTTAGGCGAGGGGTTAGAACCGCAGGCCCGTGGTCGCGTCTATCCGCAGGTCGTAGAACCAAACACGGTGCAGGGATTTGAAGCCTGGGATTACCTGCCGGGCGAGGAAGTCAGCCTGTGGTTCAATCTGCCAGATGGCACCACTCGTGGCCTGCCCTACGTAGCCACCGCAGACGAAAATGGCTATGTGCTGATTGGTATTCAGACACGTCGCACGGACCCGGTCGGTGACTGGTCACTGGTTGGCAAAGGCATAACCAGTGGACGGGTGGTGGTTGCCCCATTCCGTTTGCAGTGGAATTGATCGGCCTGACCTTTCACTGTCTGCCGTCTGCTGTTTACGGTCTACTTTCAGAAGAGAAAAAACATGGCTGCACACATTCTCATATGGTGGCTGGTTGTTCAGGGTATCGGGTTGCTCAGTATACCAGCCACCACGTATCTGCTCCGCACGCTCCCAGACCGCGGCTATGCGTTCAGCAAGAGCCTGGGATTGTTGCTGATTGGCTATGGCTCGTGGTTGCTGGCAATGCTTGGTCTGGCTACCTTCACGCTCCCATTACTGGTTCTCGTTGCCTTGTTGACCGGGAGCGGTTGGTTGCTGGCGTGGCGTAGGATGCAGCAAACAGAGGAGCAAAGCCTGCGCTCCGTGGTGCGCGAGTATGTGCGAACGCACTGGCGCACCATCCTCTTTTATGAAATCCTCTTTTTGCTGGCGTTGATAGCGATGGCATGGCTCCGTTCAACCAACCCGGCCCCCTGGGATTCCGAACGCCCGATGGACTTTGCCTTCTTCAACGCCATTCAGCGCAGCCGAACATTTCCACCGCACGACCCGTGGCTGGCTGGCTACAGCCTCAATTACTACTACTTTGGCTTTTTGATGATGGCAGTGGTCACCATGCTGAGTGGGTTGGACGCAGTCGTGGCATATAACCTCTCACTGGCATTGATTTTTGCACTGACTGCCCTGCACATCGCCGGCATACTCATCAATCTCATTGCCATCACCCTGCGTCAGCAACAAGCGGAACATACTGGACCAACTCCTGCACAGTTCACAGGACGCACGTTTCTCAACGGTTTTGTCGTGCTGCTTGGTGTGCTGCTGGTACTGGTTGCAGGCAACCAGGCAGGAATGCTGCAAGTAGTCGTGGGTAATCCACGCGTGGTTACCCTGAACGAAGGCGAGTTGCTCACCGCGCTCGCACAATCCTGGTCAGGAGCAGAGCAGATAGAACTTGAACAACCGGTTACCACGCGCAACTTTGGCACGTTTGAGAGCTTTGAACGCGAGGATCAGATCAACAACTTCAACCCCTGGTGGCCCTCCCGACTGGTCTGGGATGAACTGGTTGTGGAAGACCGTCGGATTGCGAGCATTACCGAGTTTCCCTTCTTTAGCTTCTGGCTCGGCGATATGCATCCGCATGTCATGGCCTTGCCTTTTGACCTGCTGGCTCTGGCGGTCGCACTGGCAACGCTGATGCGCTCCCAGATACTCACCCTGCACCGCCAACAACGCAACTGGCTCGACCTGGGATTGGCAGCCCTGGTGCTGGGCAGTCTCTATTTCATCAATAGCTGGGATATGCCAACCTACTTTGCTCTCTATCTCGGTGCGTTGTTGCTCCTGCTGCTTCGTCTGCATGCGCAGCCTGCGCTCTACCAATGGATGCAAAGTGCGGCATATGTGGCGGTACTGGTAGTCCTGATGATCGGACTGTTTGCCCCCTTTCATCTCACTTTTGTGTCCTTTGCCGGCGGGGATGAACCACTGACTGAGATACCTTTCCTGGCAACGCTGAGCAAGATTGTCGCTCCCTACAAAGATTATCTCTCAACCCACTTCGTCGGGGTGCATACGTTCGTGATTATCTTCGGGTTGTTTGCCGTTCCCCTGTTCGCATTCGTCTATATGAGCAGCAGCAAACGCAAATACCAGGACGCCCTCTGTGGTTGGTGGCTCCTCCTGCTTGGCCCCCTGTTGCTGCTCATAGGCTGGTTTGCGACATTTCCCCTGCTCGGGCTAGTGGGTGTTGCCCTGTTTGCATTGTTCCTTGCATTGCGCAACGTACAATCACCGGTCGAGGCATTGCTCTTGCTTATTGTTGCGCTGGGGTGTATGCTGTGTGTGGTACCCGATCTTGTCTATATCCGTGATACGTTTTTTTATCGCTTGAATACGGTTTTCAAATTTTACTATCAAGTATGGTTGTTGTGGGGAACAACCGCCGCCTATGCGCTCTGGTGGTTGCTTACCCGCTACTCGAAGGAGAACAACGTAGTGATAGGTAGCGATGCCGCGACGAGTGGTGATGGGGCAGATCTGCACCACCGCACCGCCGCACCGCCGCACCGCCGTATCGCCATACCCCTCATTGTCGTGCTTTTCGTGGTATTCCTGGCAGGTGGTCTGGTCTATCCACTGGTGAGTTTGCGTGATATAGCCAATGGTGGGCCACTGATCAATGGACCACTCTCCGGACTGACAACCAAAGACTTTCCCAGAGGCAATGGTCTCAAAGCACCCGGTAGCCCACGTGAGCAGACAGAGGCAGGCAAGGAGGCGTTAGACTGGTTGCGCCAGCATGCATCGCCGGACAGCGTGCTGCTGGAAGCAACCGAGCAACCCGATTTTCGTGGGAATACCAGCCTCACAGGATATGCAGGTGTCGCCACGGCCACAGGTATCCCCACCGTGCTTGGCTGGTATGGGCACGAGCGTTTGTGGCGTTCCGGGCAAGAGCGTGTGCTGCAAGAGCTAGAGATGCGGCGGGCAGATGTGGAGCAGATCTATAGAACCCCTGATTTGCAGCAAGCGGAAGACTTGCTGCAAAAATATGCGGTAGACTATATTTATGTTGGGAGCCTGGAACGCGATCTGTATGACCGAGAGAGCCTCGCAAAGTTTGCTGCGCTTGCGCAACCGGTGTTCGAGAATAATGAAGTGGTTATTTATGGACGGTAGACCTCAAGAGATTTCACCCATTGGGAGTGTGCGAGAATAGAGAACCATGACTCTACAGATTTTTACGTGGTGGCTGGTAATACAATGTTTAGGGGTAATCAGTCTGCCCCTGACCACCCGCTTTTTCCGTATGTTGCCCGACCGAGGGTATGCTTTTAGCAAAAGTATCGGTTTGCTGCTGACCAGCTATGGCGCATGGTTGCTGGCAATGCTTGGCATCGTTTCGTTTGGCGTGCCATTGCTCGTCTTCGTCGCGCTGGTGATTGGCATAGGCGGCATTCTGCTGGTTGCAACCGAACGCAAGCCGGCAGAAACGGCAGCAAAGGAACCTCAGTCAAAATGGTGGCTGGCTCCACTCACTTTTGGCAAACAGCATTGGCGGACTATCCTGCTCTATGAAGGTATCTTTCTGCTGGCACTGGTGCTGATGGCATGGATACGCTCCTATTCGCCCGACCCCTGGGGCACAGAACGTCCCATGGACTTTGCCTTCTTCAATGCGATTCAGCAGAGCCACATTTTCCCGCCCCACGACCCCTGGCTGGCAGGCTACAGCATCAATTACTACTATTTTGGCTATCTGATGATGGCGGCCATGTCGCTGCTCAGTGGCCTGCAACCCGCCGTTGGGTTCAACCTTTCGCTGGCACTCACCTTTGCCCTGACCGCGCTGCATAGTGCCGGTCTGGTCTCCAACCTGATGGTATTGACCCAACGCCACGCGCAAACTGTAACTTCCAGCGTGCTGTCGTCCTTTCAGTCACTGCGCCGGCTGGTTGCACGGCTGGCGGTTATGGTGCTGGCAGTGGTACTCGTGTTGATTGCCAGCAATCAGGCAGGTGTTTTGCAGGTTATCATTGGTGATAAGCGTATTGTTGCCCTGGACGCAACGCAACTGGTAGCAGCATTCAGCCAGAGTATCGGTGACATCTCACGCGAAGAGGTCAAAGAGATAGAATTGCCCTATCCGCTGGTTACGCGTGAGGGCGACTTTGGCACGCTCGACACGCTTGAACGCACCGACCAGGTGAAAAATTTTGACTGGTGGTGGCCCTCGCGTGCGCTCTGGGATGCACAACCCGGAGAAAATACCGCAGATAGCATCCGTGTCTACAACATTACCGAATTTCCCTTCTTTAGCTTCTGGCTTGGCGATATGCACCCGCACGTGATGGCACTGCCGTTCGGCATACTGGCAATGGCTCTTGCGCTAGAAACACTGGCACGTCCGCGCCCGATGGCATTTGCCACCGCGCAACAGGGCTGGATTGACCTGCTGCTGGTTGGACTGGTACTTGGGAGCCTGTATGCCATCAATAGCTGGGACCTGCCAACCTACACGCTGCTCTATGCCGGTTCCTTACTGCTCCTTTTTTTGCGCCATGCCAATCCACCTGCAGCTATCCGTTGGCATTCCCTGGCACGACAACTTGGTGGTCTGGTATTGACCATGTTCTTGCTGTTTTTGCCCTTCTATATGACTTTCCACTCGTTTGCCGGCGCAAATACGGAGCCATTGACCAACCTGCCCATTCTGTCAAAACTCTCGGAGATCGTTGCACCACTGAATGGTTCGCGGAGCGAATGGCATGCTTTCCTGCTTATCTTCGGCCTGTTTCTGCTCCCCCTGGCTACGTTCGTGTACATGGTGCCCTTTGCCTCATCTGCGCCACGTTCCACCCGACAGTTGCTCGTGTGGCTTGCGCCGGTGCTGTTGGTGTTGGGCTTGCTGGGAGATTTTCCGCTGCTGGCACTGGCCGGGTTGGCATCGCTGGCTCTCTACAAAGCCATGTTACGCGCCGACAAAACAGCAGAAGCATTTGTGTTGCTCGTGACTGCGCTTGGTTGTGCTATCTGCTTTGGCACCGATCTAATCTTTATCCGCGATGTTTTCAGCTCACGCATGAATACGATTTTCAAATTCTATTATCAGGTGTGGTTGTTGTGGGGCATTATGAGTGCCTATGCGCTCTGGTGGCTCCTGGCTCGCGCAACCAGCGGTCGGGTGGATGGAGTGGATGAAAACAACAACACACAGCCAGTCCGTCAACGATCATTATTGCCATTGGCACGCGCAGTGGCCGGCATAGTAACCGTGCTCTTCGCTATACTGTTGGCTGGCTCACTCGTCTATCCCTCCCTCAATATTTCCCGCATGGTCAGGGATGATACCCAGGAAGGGTTGGCTGGCAAAACACCACGGCAACACACCCCTGCTGGTGCAGAGGCTATTCAATGGCTGCGCGACCACGTGGAACCTGGCGAGTTTCTGCTGGAAATGGTGCCAGCCAATGGCGGAGCCTACAATATCGAAGGCTACGCTGGCGTCTCGGCCAGCACTGGTATCCCCACCGTGCTTGGCTGGACCGGGCATGAGCGGCAATGGCGTGGCGGTCACGATGCTGCCTGGGATGAAATCCAACCACGCCAGGAAAACATAGAAACCATCTACCGCACCACCGATGCAGCACAGGCACTTGAATTATTGCGCCGCTACGATGTATCATATGTGTATGTGGGTGTGCTGGAACGCGCCGCCTACCCTGCCGAAAGCATCGCCAAGTTTGCCACCATAGCAGATGTAGTATTTGAAAACGAGGAAGTGACGATTTATCGAGTTAAGTGAGACATGCTTATGAAAGGACGAACATACTCCATGCTCCGTTCCATACTCTCTTTTGTTGCATTTACGCTCTTGCTCTTGCTGGCGGCCTGCTCATTGCCGGGGCAATCACCCGGTGGGGAAGCCCCTCCCGCCGAGCAACCGTCGCCTGAAGAACAGCCAACCGAAGCTCCGCCCACCGCTACCCCTGAACCTACGCCTGTCTCACTGAATGAGTCGCTCCGTTTTGCAGAAGGGGGATTGACCCTGCACTATCCGCAAGGATGGGTGACTGATCAGACATCCAATACGCTTGTACTGGCAGCCGATCAGGAGAGCCTCAGCGCGAACGCACCCGGCGATTCATTAGTTATCTTGATTGACTCCACTTCACTGCAAGAAATTGAAGAAACAACCGAAAATGGAAGACTCTCAGAAGTCTTTGCACTGAGCAGCAAAGGGCCTGCCCAGGCAGGCTATGAAGTGGGGGAAACCACACCGATTACGGTAGATGGACAGAAAGGTTTGCAGGCAGACCTGCGTGCCAATGGAGGAGCGGGCAGACTGGTCGTACTGCGTGGGCCAGAGCAGATTGTCCGTATCCTGGTGCAGGTCGCTTCGTCATCCTGGGAAGCCCAACAGCCACTCTTTGAAGAAATGGTTGCCAGCATGGAATTTTTCTCACCAACCCCGACACCAACCCCGACACCCGCAAATCGAGCCTTGCAACCGATCATTACCAAAAATGGGCCACCGGGTTTCCTGCTCCGTATTGGTGGCAACGAAGGCCCCCCCGATAGTCGCTTTGTCTCCGCACGTGGTCTGGATGTTGCATCCGATGGCACACTCTATCTGGCAGAGAGTAGCCGCGGTATCTGGGTCTTTGCACCAGATGGGTCGTTGCTGCGCACATTTGGCGAGGACGTACTGCTTTCTGGTGCCTATGATATTGACCTGGGACCGGATGGCGATGTGTTCGTAGCCGACTATGCACACAATGCGCTGGTGCGCTTTACTCCAGAGGGAACGTTGGTGCGTAGCTGGGGCGGCTCCGGTGAAGGAGCCGGGCAGTTTGGTTCCCAGTCCCCCCAGCACATCGCGGTGGGAGTAGATAGCAGGGTCTATGCCCTGGATAGCCACGTTGATGCAGAAAGTGGAGAAACACGTAATAGTATTGTGCATTTCAACGGCGAAGATGGTACCTTTATCGAGCGTATCCCGCTGGCAAGTGGGTTGGCTCCCAATGATCTGGCCGTTGATACAAGTGGAAACCTCTATCTGGCAGATGCTTCCAACCGCAAAATTGTCCAGGTGGATGCAGAGGGCAACGTCATTGCCGAGTTGGGTGATGCCGTTGCCACCGAAGGCATTACGCCCGGTGCAATTGACATAGACCGCAATGGCAATCTGTATGTCGCAACGTGGGATGCAGGGATTATCAACATGAGTCCAGATGGAACACTCATCTCCAGCGGTGGCCTCGTTGCCGAAGCTGGCACAGTGCCGCAACCTGGTCAATTTGTCTTGCCCAATGGGATTGCGTCTGCACCAGGCAATGCGGTCTGGGTGAGCGACAACAGTGGCGAGTACAGTGCCGTTACTGCCCTTCGCCTCTTCGCAACCTCCGAACTACAAACGACTGGCAGCGAAATAACCCGCACCCGTCTGATTACGCAGGGCGGCTATCTGCGCCAATGGGCACTAGCGGCAGAAGCCAGTAGCTCCTATGGCGAAGACTATGGCGCAGATGGCGCAACCGGACCACCGGATGTGGAAGGGTGTCAGGATAGCCCGGATGCATGGGCACCCGCAACCCCCGACACGCTAGAGACGCTTGAACTGGAGTATGATACCCCGGTCTTTGCAACACAGGTCAACATTCACCAGAATCACCAGCCGGGCTTTGTCGCAAAGGTCGAATTGCTAGATGAGCGGGGAGAATGGAATACGGTGTATGAGACGGAAGAGGTTGAACTGCACAATGTTTGCCCCTACAAGATGGAAATATCCTTCGAGCCATTACTCTTCCGTGTGATGGCCGTCAAACTCACCGTAGACCAGCGACAGGATGCCAATTGGAGCGAAATTGACGCAGTTGAGTTGATTGGTGCGCCGTGAGGTGTCGGGGCCTCAATGGGTTCACCTGTGGGAGCGTGCGGGAACCAGGTTCCCGCACGCTCCCCATTCTGACTCTGATGGTAAAGTAGGGGGTTGGGTGATAAGGTAGGGGTTTGGCGGTGCCAAACCCCTGCCTGGGGCAGGCGAGCCGCCTGCGCTCCCAGGGGTTGGACGGACTTTACCATCAGAGTCCCAAAGGGGAGTGTGAGGGAACCAGGTTCCCTCATGCACCCACAAGTGACACCCATTGAGGGGTTCACCCCACTGCAAGCTCTGCTTGCAAACGGGCAGGAAACGCACGCTGCCGCGTGCCATGGCTTTGCAGTGGGGTGTTTCGTTTTTTTTGGCTTCGCCGAAAAAACGAAACACCCCACCAGAATGGGGAGCGTGAGGGAACCAGGTTCCCTCACACACCTGCAAGTGACCCCCGCTGAGGGGGTGCCCCCCGCCTCACATGTGGAGACTTTTTTGGAAACTGCTTTGCAAAGCGGTTGCGAGATACGGTAGCAGCGGCTTGTAGCCGCTGTCGCCACGATTTATGTGATGATGTTCCTCTCCGACAAGGAGTGTGGCTTGCAGACGCGGAAGAAACGTCACATGGGGGCAGATTCCGCGGTTACAAACCGCGGCTACGATTCTCAATGCGGTTCTTGTCCTCGAAAAAGTCTCCACATGTGGGGTGCCCCCCGCTGAGGACGCAGAAACGCAAAGAAGCTGAGAGGCAAAGAGGAGAACAAGGTAGTCTTTGTGCGTCAATGTTCTTCATAGCCTCTGGTATAATGCATAGCAGGATAACGGAACATCCACTTCATGCGGAAGGGAGCGAACCTATGACAAGCGTAGCAGCAATGGAAACTATCCACGAAGAAGAAATCGTCTATCCAGAAAGCGATGGGGAGCCGATGGCGGATAACACAAGGCAATTTCGCTGGATTGTGACCATTCAGGGGGGATTGGATGCGTTGTTTCAAGAGAACCCGCAGGTCTTTGTAGCAGGCAATATCTTCTGGTATCCAGTGCAGGGAAGGCCAGACATTCGCCGTGCGCCGGATGTGCTGGTGGCGTTTGGACGGCCCAAAGGCGACCGTGGTTCCTATCTGCAATGGCACGAGGAGGATATTGCTCCCCAGGTAGTGTTTGAGATTCTGTCCCCTGGGAATACGATCAAGGAAATGTTTGAAAAATTTGAGTTCTATGATACGCATGGCGTGCAAGAGTATTATCTCTATGACCCGGACCGTAACGACCTGAGTGGATGGTTGCGTACTGACGACCGCCTACAGCTCATTTCGATGATGGATGGCTGGGTGAGTCCTCGCCTGGGCATACAGTTTAACCTTTCGTCAGAGGAACTGCACATCTATCGCCCGGATGGGCAGCGGTTTGCCACCTATGTGGAGCTTCAACAACAACGCGAGCAGGAACAGCAACGAGCCGAGCAGGAGCACCAGCGTGCCGAGTACCAATACAAGCGTGCCGAGCGGATGGCATTGAAATTGCGGGAATTGGGTATAGACCCGGAATATTTTGTGGATGACGATGAACACCAGGCATAACGTCCAGAAAGAACAGGCGCAACAGGCAGCCAGCGCGTGCAGCCGCTTGCTCACCGAGCAGTTCCAGGCGCGGCGTGTTATTCTGTTTGGCTCGTTAGCTGGTGGGCAGGAAGCCTGGCACGACCAGTCAGATGTTGACCTGGCGGTTGAGGGGTTGACACCAGCCGATTATTTCCCAGCCTATACCGCCTGTCGTGCGTTGATGCCGCCGGGGGTAGAGCTTGACCTTGTTCCGCTAGAACAGGCATATCCAGAGTTGCGTAGCCGCATTCTAGGAGAACAGTCTCTGCATGAAGATTCTCTCCTGGCTCTGCAAGCCATTGTTGAGGATGAACTTAGTGCGCTGAGGCGTGTTGCAGAAGAGATGCAAGAGACGCTTGCTCTGTGTCCAAACCCTCCATCGCGCACAACCCTTCGCGCTCTAGCCAGCATGTTGCATGAGTTTTACAATGGAGTTGAACGCATTTTTGAACGTATTGCCAGAAGTATGGGTGAGGATATTCCCCGTGGACGTTCATGGCATACCGATTTGTTGCAGCAAATGGCGTGTGCGCGGTCTGGTGTGAGGGCCGCAGTGATTGATGCCCCACTCTCTACGCAACTGAAAGAGTACCTGGATTTCCGCCATTTTTTCCGCCATGCCTATGGCTATACATTGCAGTGGGAGCAACTCCAGCCGAAAGCCGAGAAACTCCCGGAAGTTCTCACTTTGCTGCAGCAGCAATTACGCACATTCTTTGAAACCCAAAACGTATGAACCCCACCGCACATTCACCCATATCCCCATCGCCGCAACGACCACGTTTGCTGGCAAGCCTCTACTGGTTGCTGATGGGGGGCATTCTCTTCTTTTATGCCTGGCTCAACTACCGCCGCTATTTTCCGCCGTTTGTGCTGACTATCCAGTTGGTTGTGGTGCTGGTATTGTGTTTGTGGGCTGGTTGGAAGGTGGTCAAAAGGCAGCGGCTATCACGTTCGCCGCTCACCTGGCCGTTGCTGGCGTTGCTGGCTTCCACCACGCTTTCGACCTTCTTTTCCATAGATTTCCGCCGCAGCTTTGATGGCTTGCTGGCGACGCTTGTGCTCGTCCTCTTCTTTTTCCTGTTTTGTGATATGCTGCTGGCTGGCTGGAATCCGCGCATGTTCGTCTCCATGCTGCTCTGGATGGCTACCCTCTCGCTTGGGCTGGGCCTCTGGATTGCGGCCGGTGCCTACTGGGAGTGGTGGCAGACTGCCAGTGCCTCCGACTATCCGCCCATCCTGGTCTCCTATCGCTTGTATGGAGTGACTGACCATCCCAACTTTCTGGCGGCTATGCTCAATCTGGCTTTGCCCTTTGCAATGATCCGCATGGCAACAACCCGCTTGTTGCTTGCACGGGCTGGCTGGGCATGCTGGTTGCTGGCCTATGTGCTGGTACTGTTCCTGACGCATTCGCGTGGTGGCTGGCTGGTGGCTACTGGCGTGGTGGGTATCACGGTGGTTGGCTTGATGCTACAGCATGGGTTTCCCCGTCCATCCAGCTTTTTTGCCTGGTTGCGGCAAACATGGCGTCTCTGGGGCATGACACTGCTTTACGTCACATTGTTTCTGCTGCTGGTGTTTGCGCCCGATATACCACAGCTTTTCAGCACACAGAGTGACACTGTCCCGACACAATCAAACTTTACCACCAATGCCGGTCGTTCTATCCAGGCAGCCCCCGGCCATCGGTTTGCGCTCTGGGAAGTTGCCTGGCATATGTTTCAGCAGCAACCAGCAACCGGTACTGGCCCACTGACCTTTGGGCATGCGTTTGCGCATGAGCAGCGAGCAGTGCGCTTCTGGGTACCCGGCTATGCGCACAACCTGTTTTTTGAGGTGCTGGGAACGCAAGGAGTGATAGGCATGCTTTGCCTGTTCGGTCTCTTGCTCACTGGTGTTTTTATCTTTTTGCGAGCATGGTGGCGTTGGCGCGAGACGTTGCTGCGTCCCTTTGCGGCAGCAACCGATGGTTTTCCCGAGCACCAGCTTTTGCTGCTGGGTGTCTGTGCTGCGCTGGCTGGCTATTTTGTGCATGCGCTGGTGGATGTACCCGGCAAGGTGCTGACGAATGATGTGCTGCTCGTGCTGCTCGCTGCACTAGGATTGTATGCGGCTGGTCTTTTGCGGATTGATGAACAGCGCAGACTTGCTCGTTGGAGTGTTAGTATTTTGCTGCTACCCCTGCTCCTGGTTTTCATACTCTTTCGCCATAATGCCGGGCGCGAGGCCATGCTGGATGCTATCCTTGCAGCTTTGCAGGATGACTGGCAAAAGGCAGCCCTCAATATAGACGAGGCCATTGCGTCCGATCCGAATTTTCTCTTTTACTATGGACAGCGGGGCTATGCCTATAGTGTGCTGGCAGACCCGGTCTCGGCTGAAATCAACCAGGCGGCCCTCTGGCAATCGCTCATAAGTTACAAAGTTGCACTGCAAGAGGAGCCACCATACATTCCGCATTTGCTCAATACGACCTTGCTGCTGGCGCAGCAGGGGAATGTTGCCGAGGCGGAACGGTTGCTGGGGATAGCAGTTGGTTTGCCGCAATCGCGCCACTGGCCCCTCGCCTACCTGCTGCTGGCAGACCTGCGGGCAGACCAGGGCAATAGCATCGAAGCCAACGAACTCTATGAAATCGCTTTTCGCTACACGCCACATGCGCGCACTATGGCAGCCTGTCAGGGGAGCCAGGCGTGTAGGGATGCTGCGGAACGTATGGAAGAGGGATTGACCATTGTCTGGCAGGTGCATATGGAGGCTCGTGCCTTGCTCAGTCAGAACCAGCCAGAGCAAGCACTTGAGGTGCTGGCCGCCATTCCGCTGAGCAATGCAGACCCGCTTCCCTGGCTTGATCGTGCGGATGCGCACCTGGCACTGGCCCAGGAAAAGAATGCGGCCTATGCGCTCCAGGTGGCTGAGACGCTCCGTTCCAATAACCAGCATCCCGAAACTGATGCGCAGGCTGCGCTCAGTCAGGCGGCTCTTGCGGTGATGCAGGGCAATCCCCAGGAAGCTCTTGCTGCGCTGGAAGCAGTTGCCCGTCCGCAACTGTCCCGTAATGGCTATGGCTATGGTATCTATCGGCAGGTAGGTCTGCCGGGTATCCTTCAGCCCAATCTTGATTTGTTGCGACGCACGGGTGATGATCTGGCAGTCTATCAACAACTTGCACGGTTGTATGAGCAAATGGAACGTCCGCAGGATGCTGCGTGGGCGCAAAAGATGGCGGCGGAACTGGCAATCATGTTGGATACAGATGGACAACCGCGGGATACGTTTGAGCATGTTTTCTGGCAACTGCCCATCGAAAGAGATGGTAGAATAAGCAATAGGAAAGGATAAGAGGAACCTGAAGGAATCTATGGATATAATGACTCACCAGTTACGCCATGCATTAATGATTGCCTATCATTATCCGCCGGTGAAAGGTACCAGTATCCAACGCGTGGTCAAGTTTGTGAAATATCTACCTCAGTGTGGATATTGCCCTGTGGTGCTTACAACCCGCACGCATGGGACACTGCCTGATGATGCAGCAACACGAACCTTTCGCTGCAATGACTTGATTGGGCTAATCAAGCGAGCTTACCGCGCATATAAGT
>CAYFVX010000012.1:0-15922 GCA_964346425.1 uncultured Chloroflexaceae bacterium
AACGCTTCTGCACTACTCTGGCAGAAGCAGGTGCTACTGTCTATGCTGCCGATTTGCCCACCGAACCTGCTCCTGTACCCGTTGAAAACTCGACAACAGCGGATAATGAGCATGCGCCAACCTCCAGCAGCAACCAGCCATTGCAACGCGACGTCAATGTCACGGATCCGGTCTCGGTGCGTACTCTGGTTGAAGAAATTATTGCCGAAAGCGGCACGATAGACATTCTCGTCTATAGCATTACGGCCAAGCCGCATGACTTTTACAAACCATTCACTGAATGTTCGCTGGCGGGTTGGCAAACGATCATGCAAGCTGAATTGGATGGTCTCTTCTTGATGACGCAACAGGTCGGGCGGGTGATGGAACGCGCCCGGCAGGGCAGTATTATCTTGCTGTCATCCATCTATGGCATTGTGGGCAATGACCAGCGTATCTATGAAGGGGCAAACCTGGCACAGGTCTATACAGCCGCTACTAATGAGCAACCAGCACAAAGCTATTCGCACGCTGGCTATGCAGCCGCCAAAGGAGCTGTTATTGCCATGACGCGCTTTCTGGCTGCCTACTGGGGCGCATCTGGTATACGCGTCAACTGTATTTCACCGGGCGGCGTTGCTCACCCTGGCGAAAACGAAACGTTCGTCAAAAACTACGCGCACCGCGTCCCGCTGGGTCGCAAAGCCGGGCGGGATGAAATCAACGGCGCACTGCTCTACCTTGCCTCGGATGCATCGAGCTATGTCACCGGGCATAACCTCGTTGTAGACGGAGGTTGGAGTATCTGGTAAATAAATCACAAGGAGGGTAGCAGTATCCTAATGAACAACAAAACGCACACTCAGACAACAAACATCCCCTACCCGTCAATCACCCTGCACAACAAACCTGTGGGCTATGGACACTGCTGTTTCATCATCGCTGAAGTGGGAGTCAACCATAATGGGGATGTGGCGATGGCACGACAGTTGATAGATGTGGCGGTGCAGGGTGGGGCAGATGCGGTGAAGTTTCAAACCTTTGCCGCCAGACGATTGGTTTCGCCAGATGCCCCCAGGGCAGACTATCAACTGCGCACCACCGACGCACACGAATCGCACTATGCGATGCTCAAACGGCTTGAACTCTCGCAAAGTGCGCATGAGGAGTTGATGGCATATGCTCACCAGAAAGGAATTCTTTTTCTCTCCACTCCTTTTGATGAGATAGCCGCCGATATGCTGGAAAATCTCGGCGTTGAAGCGTTCAAGATTTCATCTGGCGAACTGACCAATCTGCCCCTGCTTGAGCATATTGCTCGCAAACAGAGACCTATGATTGTCTCGACGGGCATGTCCTCACTGGGAGAAGTGGACGAAGCGGTGCAAACCATTGAACGCGCCGGCAACCCGCCGCTGGTGCTGTTACACTGCGTTTCCAACTACCCGGCTACCCCTGAACATGCCAACCTGCGAGCCATGCAAACAATGGCAAGCGCATTTCAACTGCCGATTGGCTATTCAGACCATACGCCCGGCATCGAGGTTGCACTGGCGGCCGCTGCGCTTGGGGCGTGCATTATCGAAAAACACGTCACCCTCAACAAGGCTCTGCCAGGACCAGACCATCAAGCATCGCTCGAACCGCATGAGTTTTTTGCGATGGTCCAGGGTATTCGCACGGTTGAATCGGCCCTGGGTAACGGGCGCAAGCAACCGGCCAGTGGCGAAGCGCATACTGCCAGTGTTGCACGTAAAAGCCTCGTGGCTGCGCAGACCATACCGGCCGGTACACAGATTACCCGTCAGCATATCCTTGTGCAACGGCCCGGCACCGGTCTTCCACCGGTGATGTTGCCATATGTCGTCGGGCATATCGCAAAAGTGGACATAGCCGAAGGCGCACTGCTGAACCTGGACATGCTGCAATGAGAACCATAGCCGTCGTTACAAGCTCACGGGCAGATTATGGCATCTACTTGCCCGTGCTGCAAGCCATCCATGATGCTTCTGACGTGCAGTTTACCCTGCTGGTCACGGGTATGCACCTTTCGCCTGAGTTTGGCCTGACCGTGCAGAAGATCGAGGCGGATGGTTTTCCCATTGGTGAGCGCATAGAAATGCTGCTTTCCTCAGATACGCCGCAAGGAATAGCCCGTTCGATGGGTCTGGGGGTGGCAGGCTTTGCGCAGAGCTATGCTCGTAGCCACCCCGACCTGCTGCTTGTGCTGGGCGACCGCTTTGAAATGCACGCTGCGGTGCTGGCTGCCCTGCCGTTTACCATACCTGTCGCGCATATCCACGGCGGCGAGGTAACGCAGGGAGCGATAGACGATGCGTTGCGTCACTCCATGACCAAGCTCAGCCATCTGCACTTTGTTAGCACGCAGGAATATGCGCAACGGGTCATTCAGCTTGGGGAAGAACCCTGGCGCGTGCATATCAGCGGTGCGCCCTCCCTCGACAACCTGCACACTATCCAGTTGCTTGACCGCACCGCCTTTGCCGAACGATACGGCATCACGCTTGCGCAGGATTTTCTGCTCGTCACCTACCACCCCGTTACCCTGGAATACGATCAAGCTGCCTGGCAGATAGATCAACTGCTCAGCGCACTCGAACAGAGCCAGTACCCCACACTCTTCACTATGACCAATGCAGATACCGCCGGTCGTCTCATCAACCAGCGCATTCAGACGTATGTTGCTACCCACCCGAATGCGCTTTGGGTAGACAACCTGGGCGTCCAGGGCTACTTTAGCGCAATGGCCCTCGCCCGCGCTATGGTTGGTAATTCTTCCAGCGGCATCATTGAAGCCGCTTCGTTCAAACTACCGGTCGTCAATATTGGCAACCGTCAGCGCGGACGGGTGCGCGGCCCCAATGTCATAGATGTCGTTTCAACCAGCGATGCTATATCTGCAGCCATTGCGCAGGCTTGCTCTTCGTCATTTCGTGCATCCCTTCAAGTGTGCAGCAATCCATATGGTGATGGTAAGGCGGCTGAACGTGTTGTTGCGGTCTTGCGCGAGGTGCCGCTGGATGCACGGCTGATCCAGAAGCAGTTTTATGATGTGGCGGTAAATGTAGGAACCACGGACACTACCAGGTGTGGATAATGACGCTTACTTGCTTTTAAAGAATTTGCTTGTATCTACCGTCACTTCGTTTTTGTTATTCACCGACACGCGAAATTGGTCCATATTGCGTTTTGCAGGCCCCTGCAAGCGATTTCCTGCACGATCAAACTGCGAGTCGTGGCACGGGCAAACAAAACGTTCCGTTTCTGCATCAAACGAAATCGAACAAAACAGGTGAGGACACACTTCATACAATGCCATCAAGCCTGTTTGTGCATCCCCGACAATCTCTCCACTTTCTGTGGGCACCAGTTCCTCAACCTTTAATAAATAGTATTTACCCTCTGCAAAATACTCAGGCGGTCGCTCCACAGCAAAAACGTGTTTTTCCTCGTGCATTGCTTTTGTCATAACGGCAATCCTTTCGCAAACTAATCTTCAGACCCTTACGTTTCCTTCTGCAAGACCCGTGCCAGATTTTTTGCGATGGGAGAAGGGGGTGATGTTGCTCCTCATACAGGCTGTGGCTTGTAGCCGAGGCCATCCCCGGTCCAATACCAAATACGTTTGAAGAGTTAGAGAAACCGCCAAGCGACTTTCGGTTTGCTCACGAGGCGCGAAATACGGCGTAATAAGCCGCCAGACACTTTCACGAATGGACGGGGCTTTTTCAAGCAAATCGGGCAATTCTTGTATCAAGCGTGTTTTAATATCTGAACTCATAGGCAACATTCCTTTTCGTGCTGGTCACCTTGCCCTTCATCATAGCACGAGCACGGGTTAAAGGGCAAGCGTGCGCGATCCTGTGGTATAATACCCGTATTATGGCATATCAAGCCAGCAAAACCTGCCATCAGGCACCTGAGAGCATCCAGTTGAGATAAGGGAACCAAAGCTCATGCAATTGCCAGAACCGCGTGCAGTCCTCTGGGATATGGATGGAACAATGATACATTCGGGGGAATACCACTGGTTGGCATGGCGCGACGTGATGGAGCAAGAAGGTCGCCCCATTACCCGCGAAGTGTTTTCCGAAACCTTTGGGCAACGGAATGATACGATCTTGCGTCGCTACTTCGGCGACGATTTCCCCATCCATGAAATGCAACGTATCGCAGATGACAAAGAAGCACGCTACCGCGAACTGGTTCACACGCGGGGTATCACGCTCTTGCCAGGCGTCCAGCACTGGCTCGACTATCTCAAAGCGCATGGCTGGCGACAGGCGGTTGCCTCCGCAGCCCCGCGCAAAAACATCGAGACTATTCTTGAGGTGCTTGCTATTGGCACATATTTTGATGCAATAGTATCTGCAGAAGATGTCCAGCACGGCAAACCAGACCCCCAGGTCTTTCTGAAAGCTGCCGAACGATTGGACGTCCCACCCCCCCACTGCATCGTCATTGAAGATGCACCGGCCGGCATAGAAGGCGCGTCCCGCGCCGATATGCACACTATCGGTGTACGTACCACCCATGAAGGCTTACAAGCTGATTGGAGTGTATCATCTCTGGACGAGCTTCCCGATAATGCGTTTGAACGGTTGTTGTTGTGATGGAGTTGCACGTATGCCACAGCCTTCGCTGATTGCGATTGACGGAGCAGCCGGGACAGGCAAAAGCACGCTGGGCGCACTGCTGGCGCATCGGCTTGGGTATCTCTATTTTGATACCGGCGTGATGTACCGCGCTGTGACACTGGTGGCTGTCCAGCACGGGCTGGATTGTACCGACAGCACACGCATGGAGGCCCTGGCCCACGAGGTCACGATTGATGTCGTGCCCCCCACTATGGAAGATGGACGCCAGTATACCGTGCTGGTCAACGGAACCGATGTGACCTGGGATATCCGTTCCCCCAACGTCGAGCAGCACGTCTCACTGGTTTCCAGACATGCCGGGGTACGAGCCGAGCTTATCCGCCAGCAACGGCTGATCGGCCAACGGGGGAAGGTGGTGATGGTCGGGCGCGACATCGGAACAGTCGTCATGCCCGATGCTCCATTGAAAATCTATCTCACCACATCGCTTGAAGAACGGGCACGCCGCCGCTACGCAGAAGCGCAAACAAAACCAGATGGTGCTTCCCCCCCATCGCTGGAACATATCCAGGCAGACCTGGCACGCCGTGATGAACTGGACAGCCACGTCTTGCAACCAACCCGGGATGCGCTGTTGCTCCAAACCGATACACTCTCCCCCGCTGCAAGTGCCGATTGGGTCATAGCACAATTTGCGGCACGTGAACACGAGAGTCTGTCAATTGCTTGGGACTAGAGAAAAGAGGTTACGCTATGACGATGAAAGAACAGATTGAATCCTTAAAAGATAAGATTGACATGGCAGAAGATGAGGATATAGAGTTCCTTATCAAGCGACACTGGGTTGCGCTGGCAACCTACATCTCCATCCCGTTTATTTTACTGGTCGCCAGTCTGTCAATCTTTATCTATCGTTCGATAGGCGGGACGTTCATTTTTATGAACGGCACCTTTGCGAATACGATTGACGCGGCAAATATTCTGCTCGCGTTTTTTGCAGTAGTCAGTGTCGGGTTGGCAATCTTTTTCGGCTCGCGGAAACATAAACGATTACAGCAAACCTTCTTTGTCACAACGCTCTTGCTGGGTGCAACCGTCGTGTTTCGCTATCAAGGCGGGCGTGTCTTTCATATAGACCCGCTGGTTGCCCAACAACAACGGTTTGATATCTACAATATTATCCTCATCGGGGTGTTTGTGCTGGCCGCCGCGTTTTGTGTCTATGTCTATTATGAGTGGAATAACGATTTCCTCATTCTGACAAATGAGCGGGTTATTTACTGGCATGAAATCTTGCTGGGAACCCATACACAGGACCAGCTCTACATCGAGGATATTCAGAATGTCATAGCCAACCGCGCCACGTATGTACAATACTGGCTCAACTTTGGCAGTATCCAGATTACATCCGCCGCTTTTCGCCCCCCGATGCAATTTGAACAAGCAGCAGCCCCCCAGGATATGCAGGCGCAGGTTATGAAAAAAGTCAACTCGCTGCGCCAGCAGGAATCCAAGCAAAACTTCGACGCCATGATAAAAATCAAAGTATATGGCGAAGCCCCACCACCCGCTCCACCCAAAACCGAATTGAAGCCAGCCAAAACTCCACCCTTGATGAATCTGTTATTTTATGAGAATCCCTATGTGGATGAGAAGGGGAACATTACCTGGCGACAGCACTGGGTTTTCATTCCCATTGTGGTGGTCAAGCCAGCTCTGACGCTTATTGCCAGTTTCATCGCGGTGTTTGTCTTGAACCAGTTCGTACCGCTGGGTGGGCTTGTGCTGACCATCATTCTCGCGACGCTGATAGTGGGCTTTGTACTCTGGACATGGTACCTGGTTGAAGATGAGCGCAATGAACAATATATCCTGCAACCAACTGTGCTGATAGACATTGAGAAAAAGCCGCTTGGCCCGGAACAACGCAATACGGCCAGTCTGGGGTCTGTGCAAAATGTCAAGTTTGAAACTTCTTTGCTGGGGCGTATTATTGGCTATGGTAATGTAGTCATTGAGACGGCGGGTGCCGGTGGCACGCTGACTTTTCCCCGTCTGCCCAACCCGGAAGATGTCGTCAGTATTATCAACGAGTATCGTATCCGTTTCAGAAAGGGCGAAAAGGAACGAGGCTTGAATGATACATTGACATTAATACGGCATTACCACAACCTGGAACTGGAACGGGAAAAGGAAGCGGCTACTGCTTCTACCGAACCGGGAGCACAACCCACCGGCTGATTGTTCGTGTCACATGAACATCTATGCTTGAACAGGGAGATAAGGGAATGATTGGTGCGGTCAAGTCGCATCAATTATTCCCCAAAAAAGCAGGAGTTGCGCAGTTGCACAGATGGCTTGCAATCTTTGCCACAGAATTGTGCGCAGTCTTTTTGTTTGTTTCCACTGGTATTGCCCTGGCGCAGGAGCCACAACAACCACCAGCCGATATATCGCTCCATGTCAGCACGTTGTCGCTTGCACCAGGTGAGCCGTTGCAGGCTCTTCTGGTTCTACAGAATACGACCGCATTCACGCTCACCAATGTCCACGTCGAATTTCAGCAGCACACCATGCACTTGCTGGACACAACCGATGTCCCGACAACACTCACCCCCTTCAGCAGCATCCAGAGCAACGCAACCCTGCAAACACAGCAAACGGGTTCCCAGAATATCCTGGTTACGGTACAATACTCATGGGTGGATATGATAACCGGTCTGCCACACCAGCATATAGAAACGGTTGCCGCCGGCCCGATTGAGGTTATTGTACCAGAAGGGTTTCAATGGCCCGACTATCTTATCCCGCTGGTTATCGGTTCGCTGGTCAGTCTGGCAAGTGTGGTTCTCACCGACACCTGGAAACGACAGCGCGAAGCGTGTGCGGCAGAACGACAGGCAATCGGGCTGGTACACGGGTTGCTCCATACGGCTGGTGCCGCAATAGCGAAACACGAAAAAGTCCAGCTTGCACCATATAACGAAGCACTGGTTAGCGGAAATCTTCTTCCGTCCCTGTACCGCGCAGGACGTCGGCAAGGACAGGTTGAACTACCAGAACGAGTGGCAGCACTCATGGTGGCTCTGCAAGCATATAATGAACGGGTGCCAGTCAATTGGACGGATGAGATGCATGCGCGTTTGACGCAAGAAATACAGACATTACGCGAGATAATCGAGACAGATCGATAAAGCGAGGCAAAGCGATGGTGGCAGAACGAACCGACACATTCATTCCTTTGCAGAATCCCTACACGTTTGGCGTTCCCGTGCGCGGCAAGAACTTCTTTGGGCGCGAACAGGAAATCCAGATGGTTATGGATACGCTGGAGCGTGTGCCACGTGGTCAGAAGCAGGATATGGTAGTGATGGGGCCACGCCGTATCGGAAAATCATCGCTGCTCTATCGTCTGGTTGACCTGCTACAAAGCCATCAGGATTTCCTGCCGGTCTACGTAGATGTGCAAAATATCAAGCCCCGCACACCACGGTTGCTCTTCTTCAAAATGCTTAAAGAGATACAACAGGGTTATAGAGCCAAAGAGTTGCTGGCATCCCTGCCTACCTTTGACTTCCTCACAGCAGAGACCTTGCCGGAGGACCTGATCTATCTCACGTTTGACGATGATATCAGCCGTTTGAATGAAACGATTGCTGCCCAGCACTTACCGCGACTGGTGTTGCTGTTTGACGAGGTAGAACTGCTGACCGAATTTGGTGGGACGGATATACTGGGCTGGTTTCGCAGCCTTATCCAGCACAACCCATCCATTCTTTTCATTGTGGCTGGCTCGGAATTGCTCTATTCGCTCACACAGGACTATGGCTCGCCCTTCTACAATATTTTCAAAACGGTCGAACTGCACCCCTTAACAGACAAAGTTGCGCGAAACCTCCTGGAGCAACCGGCACAGGCTATTGGTATGCACATCGCCACAGAGCAGGTAACCACCATCCTGTACACAACCGGCAACACGCCCTATTTTATCCAGGGCATCGCGCATTATCTGGTGGAGCATCTCAACCAGCAGCGGCGGTACACCGTGCAATCTCAGGATATAGCCATTGTGATGCAGCAAAGCAGCGACTACTTCGCGGGTCAATTCGGCTATATCTGGAACATAGTAGGTTCGCATGTACAGCGTGGAATACTGTATGCACTGGCTAAAGCAGGACAACCACAGACGATTGATGCGTTGATAGCCAGAGTACCCGCCATCAAAGACATGCTGCCTGCTGAACGGCAGCAACAGGAAATTTTTGATGACCTGCTACAGCAACAGGTATTGAAGCAGGAACAAACAGGCTACTGGTTTCTTGTCCCACTTTTCCGAGATTGGATTCTGGCAAAAGTTGACGATGAAGAAGTGCTCAGGCTGGCAAAAATGTCTGATTCGTATGACTATACGAGAACAACAGAGGATCAGATAGACAGGCGCAAGTTGCGTGAGATAATTGTGAAATATTTTAGTCTTGAAGAATTGGAAATACTGCTTGCTGATTTGGAAATAGACTTTGAAATTGTGGGAGGTTCTGGTTCTATTAAGGCATCTAAAGTCCTTCATCTTATTGATTATCTTGATCGTCGAGGACGTCTCGCTGAACTTGTAGCAGTGATTATAGAAGAGCGTCCCCATATCTCTCTTGAAGAAATCAACAGGTGAACGTACCTATGTCCTTTATACCCATCGCAGATCCTTTCCCCAGCAAAGGGCCGATCCGTGCAAATAGTCCAGGGTTTTACGAACGAGATGAGCCGGTCACGCAGGTCATCAACCTGCTACAGGCTGGGGAAAGCGTCTCGCTGGTGGGCGAACGCAAAGCAGGCAAAACATCGTTGTTGTATCATCTGCCCGCATCTTTGCCTGCCGATGCATTTATTCCTGTGTACCTGGATGCGCAAACAACGGCACCGCCGACCGATAAAATTTTTCTGGGAAAGCTGGTTCGACAAGCAGCCGACGCCATCTGTAACGTGATTGGGCAGGCAAGCATTCCCACAACCACCTTGCAAGCGAGCACATTGGATGAAGTATATGCGGCGTTCGACCACGACCTGGAAATTTTGCGCAAACATCTGCCACGTAGTGTCCGCGGGCAACCCGTCCGGCTGGTCTGGTTGATTGATGAGATTGAAATGCTGCGCAGGTTTCAGGACACGCATCTTTTTTCTTTCCTGCGACCCCTGGCGCAGTCAGACGCAAACTTTCGTATGGTGGTGGCCGGGTATGATGTGCTCTATCATCTCGCTACCCGGAGCGAATGGTCGCCCTTTTTCAATGCGTTCAGTCACGTCAGACTGCCCGGCTTCAATCCAGCGGTAGCTCGCCAATTGATTGACGACGCTGTGCTTGCTATGGACGTTTCAATTACTGATGAGGTTTATGCACCAGCGTTGCGTTGGACCGGGCGGAAACCTTTTTTTCTCAAATGGCTGATGTCGAGTATTGTCGCATCGTTGAATACACAGCAGAACCGTACCATTACCAATGAGATTTTTGCCCATGCACAGCATATCTTTCTCAACACGACAGACCTTGAACAACACTTTGCGCATCTCTGGAGCAGCTATGTGAGCGAACAACAACAAACGGTCCTCTCGCTGATAGCCAGTCAACCCGAACCGTATGACCATCCAACCATCTTCACATGGTTGCAAGAACACAAACTGGTGCAGGCGGGTGAACAGCAGGCACGTCAAAACCTGATTAAAGACCTGATGCGCCTGGAACAACTGGGGTTTCTCTATGAGCAGGCCGGGAGCTATACCTTCACCAGTGGATGCCTGCGCACCTGGATTGAGCAAAAGAAACCCCTCTAAAGGACATATATACGATGACCCAACAGCGTCATACTTTTCTTGAAAAATCCTTTGCCCATAGAGTCGCCAGGGCCAGGCTATTATTGCTCATTGCTCTTGGCTCGCTTCTTTTGCTCTGTGGCTGGCTGCATAGTCCTGCCCCATCTCCAGCCCTCGCGCAAAATACGCTCCCCATCCAACTGAGCGTGACGGCTGGCTTTGATGGACACTACCGCAGAAATCATTGGTTCCCCATCACCGTTGTTGCCAGCAACGATGGTCCTGACATACGCGGAACGCTGGAATGGGAGTTTCCCGGCCAGTTCCGCAGCATGGTCTTTCACTATGACGTTGACCTGCCGCAGGGTGCCAGAAAACGCATCACGTTTTACGCTCTCTCAGATTCGTTTGCACGGATTGGTGAGCTTCGCCTGCTAGAAGGCAACCAGGAACTCTTGAAGCAGCAGGTGCAGCTTGAACCGGTGGAAATGAACGAGTACACCATCGGGGTGCTGAGCAGCGACACAACGCTCTTGAACAGCCTTTCCGCAATGGAATGGCAAAACCGCCACATGGAAGGTTCGCGCGTCTTTCATCTGCAGCCAGCGTTCCTGCCAGAACACGCCCCGGCATTGAATGGACTGGATGCACTATTTCTGCACGACATAGCCACCGCCAACCTGAGCAACGAGCAACGTGCCGCCTTGAAAGAGTGGGTTTCGCTGGGGGGACAGTTGGTTGTCAGCGGCGGTATCCATGCCAGTGATACCACCGCTGGCATGGTAGATATACTCCCCGTCACCGTGGGTGAGCTGCTCACCGACGTCTCGCTTGCGCCGCTGCAAGAACTACTCCCCGCCAGAGCACGTGTCGAGAACAACCTGCCCAACAATACTACAGTGAGCCAGGTCGAACTCGCGTATGACGCGCACGCACTGGATGAACGACGGTTGCTCACCGTGCGGCAGATGGGGGATGGACAGGTGTTTTTCACCGCATTTGACCTGAATGCGCTCCGTGCCTGGCGCAGCGAACCACAACTCTGGGCCACTGTCCTGCGTGAAGAAATGCGTTTTGACCCGACACTATCTTCTGGCTGGTCGCAGAGTTTGCTGGACAATAATACGCTGGAACTTCCTGCGCTCCGCCTTCCTCCGCTCTGGCTCTTTATTGTGTTCCTGCTTTCCTACATCTTGCTGGTCGGACCGCTCAACTTCCTGGTCTTACGCTTGATCAAAAGGGTAGAGCTTGCATGGGTCACTATCCCGGTTATCGTGTTGCTCTTTGTGGCTGGTACCTACGGTGCAAGTTTCGTCGTGCGCGGCACTCGTCCAGAAGTTACCCATCTCTCGGTTGTGCAAGGTTTTGAGCAGCAAGAACGTGGCAAGGCGACCGCGCATATTGGCATTTTTTCACCACGTCGCCAGATATTTACCCTCACCTTTCCGGGCAACGTGCTGGTACGGATCGTGAACCAGGGTTCTGGCACACAGATGGCACCCATTGTCTGGGGTGAAGAAGAAACCCGCATCCAGGATGCCCTGGTAGATGTCTCCTCCTTCCGCACCTTCATCGCGGAGAAAACCGTGGATATGCCGTTGCAAGTACGGAGCGATCTGGAAATAAAACGCGGGGTTGTGCAGGGAGAAGTTGAAAACCTGAGCGATGAACCTTTCCCAGAAGCTATGCTGGTGTATGGCAATTCGGTGCAATATCTTGATACCATGCAGCCAGGCGCGACCGCCGACATCCAGCTCGACCGCGATCTGTTTAATTTTCCGGATGCGCCAAAACTTTCAGAAGATGGCGTTTTTAACCGCCGGCAGATGCTTTTCTCGCTCTTTGAGCAAAATAATTTTCATGTCGAAACGATTGAAGATTCTGCGGTGTATTTACTTGTGTGGAGGGACGAACAGGTGATTGATATGCAGATAGGGACAAATGCCAAAAGTGAGCATCATCTAACCCTGTATGTCATCCGTCTGCAAACATGAGGGATGGTACTGAATACTGTGATGATTGTTGAAACAAAAGATTTGAGCCGCCGCTATGGAAATAATCTGGCTCTGGACAACCTGAACCTGGAAATTCCTGAAGGGGCGATTTACGGCTTCATTGGCCCCAATGGAGCCGGCAAAACGACAACTATGCGTATTCTCACCACGCTGCTGCTACCCAGTAGTGGACAGGCGTGGATTGCCGGCCATTCAGTCGTGGGTAATCGCAAGGAAGTCCGCAGGGCCGTCGGCTTTATGCCGGATTTTTTCGGCGTATATGACAATCTACGCTCGTGGGAGTATCTGGATTTTTTTGCGTCCGCCTATGGCGTTCCGTCATCCCGCCGTGCCACACTGACGGATGAACTGCTCGACCTGGTCGGATTGAGCCACAAGCGCGATGAGTTTGTCATGAGCCTGTCACGGGGTATGAAGCAACGTTTGAGCCTGGCACGCACGATGGCGCACAACCCGCCCCTGCTTATTCTCGATGAGCCAGCCAGCGGCCTGGACCCGCGGGCACGGGTGGAAATGCGTGAACTGCTGAAAGAACTCAGCAAAATGGACAAGACCATCATGATTAGCTCCCATATCTTAACCGAACTTGCGGAAATGTGTACCCACATCGGCATTATTGACAACGGAAAGTTGCTGGCTTCGGGCGATGTCAAGACCATCTTGCAATCGCTGCAACCGCATCGTGTGTTTGACGTGCATGTGCTGAGCGATGCAGAAGAAGCGGCAACGCTGATACGCGGCATGCCGGGCGTGATGGATGTACGGGTACTGCTGGATGGCGCAGAACTTCCTTTACTCCATATTGATTACCAGGGCGATGATGCCGGCGTCAGTGACGTGCTGCATCGGTTGGTGACGGGGGGGGCCAGGGTGACGCATTTTGCCGGGCAGGTGAGCGATTTAGAGGATATTTTCATGAAAGTCACGACGCAGAAGGTCGAAGCGTAACCTTGCATTTTTCTAACGCAGCATTAGTATTCTACCAATGCTTTGCAGTGTATAATACACTTGACTTACTAGAAGAGTAGGTAACATAACCGTATGCGCAAAACGCTGGTGTGCAAAAAACATCCCTGTTTTTCCATACGGAACAATAATTTTTGAGGAGGTGAATTGGTATGCAACTCTGGAATACAGCCAAAACAACTATGTTGCTGGCCGGATTGACCGGCTTATTTGTCGTTATCGGCTTTGCCATTGGCGGCAGGGTTGGGATGATCATTGCTTTCGGGTTGGCAGTTTTGATGAATATGGGAACCTGGTGGTTCTCAGACACGCTGGCTCTCAAGATGAGCAAGGCACGACCGGCCAATCGTTCCGAAGCCCCGGAACTCTATAGCATGGTGGAAACGCTCTCATCACGAGCAGGGTTACCTATGCCCGGTGTCTATATCATTGACAGCCCGCTGCCAAATGCTTTTGCCACTGGCCGCAGTCCCAACAAGAGCGCAGTAGCAGCGACCACCGGCATTATGCAAACGCTGAGTCGGGATGAGCTGGCGGGGGTGATGGCGCATGAACTGGCGCATATCAAAAATCGTGATACCCTGATATCGAGCATCGCAGCCACCATTGCTGGCGCGATAACCATGCTGGCAGAGATAGCACAGTGGGCGTTGATATTTGGTGGGCTTTCTGGCGATGATGATGAGGGAGGCGGTCTAGCCGGGCTGGCTGGCAGTTTGTTTATGATTATCCTGGCTCCGATTGCCGCCATGCTTATTCAGATGGCAATTTCGCGCTCACGCGAATATGGTGCCGACGCAGGCGGGGCTGAGATATTGGGCGACCCTCTTCCGCTTGCCAACGCCTTGCAAAAAATAGAGCGGATTGCGCAGCAGGCTCCGATGCAGGTCAATCCGTCTACCTCACATC
Organism: uncultured Chloroflexaceae bacterium; assembly: GCA_964346425.1. GTDB lineage: Bacteria > Chloroflexota > Chloroflexia > Chloroflexales > Chloroflexaceae > JAAUSY01. The sequence continues at coordinate 14,291 of CAYFVX010000012.1, forward strand.
TGTATATTATTAACCCGCTTCGCGGTGGAATAGCCGGGTTGTTCAGTACGCACCCGGATACCTCGGAGCGTATTCGTCGGCTGCATGCTCTCGCCGGCAAGTGATGCAGGGACAGGGATAATTTCTGTGAAATGAAATTGTTGGGTCCTTCCAATCATTATCCCTTATCCCTCATCACTTGTCACTGTATCATGAAATGAGGGGATAAAAAGAGTTTTTCTGATGAATGAAACCGCAACAGGTACGCTTTCCAGGCAGGTCATGTACGAACGTGTCTACGACATTTTTGGTATCTTGCTTGACCAATGGCTCCAGCAACTTGGTCTGAAACAGGTCTATGACGATCCTTGCACCTATCAAGGAAAAACACCCTTTGCTGAACAGGTGGATCGCGCACTGGATATTGAGATCGGTGATAATCACGCCCGCAAAGCGCAGGTTGAAGCCTATATCACTGCCTATTTGCAAGAACGGGATGCGGTCTTGAGCGATGAGGAAAATGCTTTTCTGGTTGAACTGGTATACAATGAGTTGTTTGGTGCCAGTCTGCTGGAGCCACTGTTGCAAGATGCGGATGTGCGCGAGATTATGGTGAATGGTCCACAACAGATTTTTGTGTATCGTCGGCGCGGGGCGGCAGAAAAATATCAGCCGTTCTTTTCGTCGGCGGAACATCTGTTGCGCACCATCCACCGCTTGATCCAACCACTCGATGAAACGATTGGCAAACACAAACCTACCGTCGAAACACGTTTACCAGATGGTTCTCTGCTCACTGCTGTTCTTCCACCGATTGCCCTGAATGGTCCCTGCATGACGGTAGTCAAGTTCTATCCTGACACACTCTCGGTTGAAGACCTTATCCGCTTTGGCTCCCTGACGGAAGAGATTGCTCAGTTTCTGCAAGCCAGTGTTGCATCACGCATGAATGTCATTGTGTCGGGCGGAACCGCCAGCGGAAAAACAACCGTCTTAAACATTCTCACCGGGTTTATCGGCAAACAAGAACGGATCGTGACGGTTGAAGAAGTGGCTTCGTTGCATGTACGCCATGAGCATGTCGTCTCATTGCAATGTCGGCCAGCCAACAGGAGTGGTGAAGGTGGGGCAACTATGGCCGATTTGCTGCGACTGGCCTGGCTTATGCGGCCGGAACGCATCATTACGAGTGAGTTGGCGGGATCGGGTGCGCTGGAACTGCTGCAATTGATGGGACGGGGGCATGAAGGGAGCATGTGTCTGCTGCATGCCAATTCTCCCCGCGATGCGCTCGCACAATTGGAAACGATGATTAAATTCACCCGTCCTGATTTGCCTGTTCCCTATCTGCGCACGTTGATTGCTTCGACCATAGATTTGATAGTGCAAACCAATCGACTGGTTGACGGGAGCCGCAAGATAACCTCGGTTACCGAGATCCGCGGACTCCACGAAGAGCGGTATCTTTTGAATGATATTTTTGCTTTCGCTCAGACCGGGCAGAATGAGCAGGGCAGAATATTTGGTGAGTTCAAAAGCTATACCGCAAGCGAGGGTATCAGCGGACGATTACGCGCACTGGGATATCGTGTGAACGTGTGATACCAGATACGTTTGAAGAGTGAGAGAAACCGCCAGGACGCCAAGAACGCC
>CAYFVX010000013.1:0-15682 GCA_964346425.1 uncultured Chloroflexaceae bacterium
TCCTGCATGCCGTGGTGCAGCATATCCACGCAACGCTGCAAAATATGGGCATGGCGGATGCCTGGAACCAGTATGTCCCCACAAAACTCTTGCCCAGGATACACGGCTGTGAACTGCTCATGGCTCCCTATACCATTGCGCATCTCAAACTCAGTGTGCTCTTGCAACAGTCGGGGTACATGTTTGGCAGTGATGAGCGGATCGGCATCTACCTGACCAATGCGCTCTCGGATGCACTAGTCGGACAGCACATTATGCCATTTGCCCAGTTCATTGCCGAAGAAGGCAAAGCAGCCGATGACGTCAAACATGAGAAACCCGTTATGGTGGTATTGGGCAATCCTCCCTATGCGGTCAACTCCGCCAACAAAGGCATCTGGGAACGTCCTATCCGCGAGCATTACTATCCGAGGGATAGTATCAAGGAACAAAACCCCAGGTTGTTGCTCGATGATTACGTAAAATTTCTTCGCTTTGGACAATGGCGCATCCAGCAGACCGGCAAAGGTGTGCTGGCCTTCATCACCAATCACGGCTACCTGGATAACCCGACCTTTCGCGGCATGCGGCACGCATTGCTGCAAACCTTTGATACCCTCTATCTGCTCAATTTGCACGGCAATGCCAAGAAAAAAGAAACATCACCCGATGGGTCAAAAGATGAAAATGTCTTTGACATTCAGCAGGGAGTAGCTATCGGTATCTTTGTAAAAGATGCCGAACAACAATTCCCATGCCGGGTGTTCTACGCGGACCTGTGGGGAAAACGAGAGGATAAACAGAAAGAAAGCAGCGGCAAATACCCCTGGCTATTGACGCATACAGTGAAAACCACCGATTGGCAAGAGCTTGCACCACAAGCTCCTTTCTTTTTCTTTGTCCCCCATAACATTGATCGGCTGCCAGAGTATGAGCAAGGATGGAAGATCACCGATGCATTCATGATGCATTCCTCTGGTATTAAAACCCATCGCGATCACTTTGTCCTGGCATATGATCAGTCAACGCTGGAAAAGCGGATTGCAGATTTTCGCAATTCTGCCATTGCCGACACAACGATTCAACACCAATACCATTTGCATGACACCAGTGAATGGAAACTCCCGAAGCAGCGGCAATCACTCCAGGCGGATGAGCACTGGTGTGAGCACTTTACCCCGTGTCTGTATCGCCCCTTCGATATGCAGGCACTCTATTATCACCCGGAAGTCATTGAACGCCCTCGTCCTGAAATCATGCATCATATGGTACAGGGGAACAATATCGGGGTGATAACCGTGCGGCAAGTCGCCGAAAACACGTTTAATCATGTGCTGGTGACGGATTGCATCGTGGATTGTCGCATTACACTGAGCAATAAAGGTGCAGGCTATCTATTCCCCCTCTACCTCTACCCTGCCGAAGATGACATGTTTGCTGCAGAAAACCGTCGGCCTAACCTCTCCGATGACGTTATCCGCGACATCACGCAACGGTTGCAACTCACCTTCATTCCCGACGGCGCAGGTGACCTCACCAGCACCATCGGCCCCGAAGACATCCTGCACTATTTCTATGCCGTCTTGCACAGCCCCACCTATCGCAGCCGCTACGCCGAACTGCTCAAGATAGATTTTCCGCGCATCCCCATCACCAGCGACAACGCGTTGTTCAAAACGCTGGCAGCCTATGGTGCCATGCTGGTTGACCTGCACCTGTTGCGTCTGCCTGGGAGTGGTGGCGTGGGCGGTGCGGGTGGCGCACCTGCGTTGAACAAACCCACCGAGCAGGGCATTACGCAGCATGGCGTCACGACAGGAGCGATTGAAAAAGTCCGCTACCACGAACAGCAGCAGCGGGTCATCATTGGCAACGGAAGGTCCTTCGCGGGAATAGAGCCAGATACCTGGGCCATGCAAATGGGCGGCTATCAGCCATTGCAGAAATGGCTCAAAGACCGCAAAGGACGCACGCTCTCCTTTGATGACGCCCAGCACTACATGCGCATGGTCATTGCCCTGCGCGAGACGCAACGACTGATGGCGGAGATTGATGCAGCGGTGGGAGCGTGGCCGCTGGCTTAAACATAGCGATCACTCCCTTTGCAGATTTTCGGACTTCAACCGCCAGGAACGCCAGGAACGCCAAGAGGTGCCATTTTGTCAATGTGCGTTCTTGTTGATTCTCATCATCTTCAGCTTGACAGAACAAGAAAAAGTGCAAGGATAGTGGCGATCTTTGCCCGATGCTCAATGCTCATTTCGTTTTGTACCAAACAGACAATCCCTGCGCTTTGCTGCGCTCTCGTCTTGGAGCTGGCGATTGAAGAGGTCGTGACGATACCGATACCGAAACTGCTTTTTGGTAATCATTGCTCGCCCCGCTTGCCCCCTCCCATCGTTGCATCAACCAGCCGTGTACCACCGCACGCTGCCACGCCTCGCCATGCACTTGCACGGCGGCCTCGATAGCGTCTCTGCCGAAGTACAGCGTTGCGTACATGCGTGCCGAAATAGGGAAGACGAAGCGGGTATTCCGCCACGCCTTCACCCTCTCCCCAAACCCCTCTCCCATCCAGGACTCTGTTGGTAACGTCCGGGCAGAGCCTCGCGCAAAGGCGCAAAGGCGCAAAGGTCCGGACAGGAGATGAGGTTTCCCACCAGAGTCATCCAGGACTCTGGGCGAATATTAGAACCGGCTCCACAAATACTGGTTTGTTACCTCGTGGTGGAACTGCACCTCGGCACGCTTGATCAGGTTACCAAATTCGCGCGGACAACGATTGGCGACCGCCATCTTGAGATCGGCAAACTTGGCATGTACCTCGGAGCCAAGCATCTTGACCATCGTTTCACTGTTGCGGAAATCTTCAAGCGCATCATAGATATTATCTGGCAACGTGGCGGTGCTGTCGCGCATGCTTGTTGCGGACAGTTCGCCCTCCAGCCCGGTCTTCAGCAGCGCATAGATCAGCATATACGGGTTGGCATCTGGCGCAATAGAGCGCACCTCAATCCGTGCCGAGCGAGCATTGGCAATCGGAATGCGGATCATTGCGGTGCGACTGATCGGTGAGGCTTTAATCTGGTTGGGGGCTTCATAGTGTGGGTCGAGCCGCCGGTAGGCATTGACGCTTGAATTGAGCACCAGGCACAGGCCGGGCGTCGCGTGCAGAATTCGCTCCACAAAATTCCAACCATAGGCGGAGAGACCTTCTCTGCCTTCGGGATCGTGAAACAGGTTCCCGGTCCTATCGGCAACCGAGAAGTTCGTATGCATGCCGTTGCCGTTCACGTTGGTCACCGGCTTCGGCAGAAAGCTGGCGGTCATCCCCATCCGGTTGGCAATTTGGCGGCAGATGAGCTTGTAGAGCAAAATCTGATCGGCTGCAATAGTTGCTTCGGTGTAGCCATAATTCAACTCAAACTGGGAGGGAGCTACTTCGGGATGGTCTTTCTCGTTGCTAAAGCCCATAGCACGTTGCACTTCGGCGGCCGTATCAATAAAGCGGCGCAGCGGGTCTTCCGGCAGCGAGTGATAGTAGCCGGATGTACTGACAAACGTAAACTCCCCCGTCTCACGGAATCGCTGTTCGGCGTGGTGTCCCTGAAAGAGGAAGCCCTCGATCTCGCTCGCGACATTGCAGGTCAACCCCTGGCTTTCATACAACTTTTTGGCATAGAGATGGAGTTTGGTACGCATATCAGAATGATACGGTGTCCCATCACGCTCCTGCACCATGCCAAACAGCAGCACTTTACCTGGCCCGAAGACGTCTGACGGTAGCCAGTAGAAGGCCGACCAGTCAATTGCCAGACGCAAGTCTGATTCGCTCTGTACAGCAAAGCCTTTCACCGACGAGCCATCGAAGGTGAGCGCATCGGCTGCCATAAGCAAGAATTTCTTGTCATAGTCCAGCATATGCAAGCGACCTTCCAGATCGGCAAAACAGACGGTGACGGCTTTAATGCGGTGCTCATCGTTCAGGTAGCGCATGCGTTCCTCACGCAGCTTGTCGGGGTCAACCCGTGCCAGTCGCTGCGCTTTGGCTTCAGCATTCATCTCTTCCAACTGGTCGTAGGGGATTTCTAAAAAATTGCGTAACATTTCTGTCATACGTCGCTGGTTTTCCCTTCTCTGTAGTATGTTTTCAACTCACAAGAACGCGCCTGTTTTGCCCACCGGCGGCACATTCACGTTCCGTGGAGGATGCCATCGTATGGCCCATCGTAGTCTAGCACGGAATGGGGTATTTGGCAAAGAGAAGCCTTTTCTTTCCCTTCAAGCAGAATACCTCCCAACGTTTTCTCGCTAATAGTGGTACACTACATGCAGCAATATATGCGTGTTGCAGAAGCGGGCGCGGGAAACTCTATAGGGAACGTCCGATCAGGGCCTCACGCAAAGGCGCAAAGACGCAAAGCGTAGGGGTTTGCCGCCAGCAACCCCCTACTTCGCCAGCATATTTGCAGAGCACTCTACACTGAGCTATAATATTGAGTCCCTGCACGAAAACAATCCAGCCTGTACAACGCTGCACTGTTTCCTGTCCAGGCAAGGCAATTCGCGAATTTTCTATCCTGACAAACCAGACCGGGTGACCAGGTCGCTGGTCGGTAGCTATGGCACATCTTTTTAGTCCTATCACCATTGCACGAACGAAGCTGGTAAACCGCATCGTCATGGCACCCAGACCAAGCGGGCATGCCACCACGAGCGGCTTCGTTGAACACTCGTTGATTGACTATTACGTCCAACGGGCAAAGGGCGGTGTTGGCCTCATTATCACCGAACCAATGCGCGTGGTTCCGACTTCGAGCGGGCAAACCCTTGCCCATCTCGGTCTCTATGACGATGCGTTCATCCCGGCACTCCGCGATATGGTGGAGAGCATCCATGCCCACGATACACGGATTATTGCCATGCTTGATGCCGCTCCCGAACTGTCCAGAGACGCCACACCAAAAGAGTTACGCTCGCTAACCGAGCACTTCATTCTGGCAGCCTGGCGAGCGCTGGCCGCCAACTTCGATGGGGTGATGCTTTCAGGGGCCGACGGCAACCTGCTGCAATCCATGATCTCGCCGCTGACCAACCGCCGCTATGATGAGTATGGGCGCACCATAGATGGGCGGTTGCGTATCCTGACGGATATCGTTGAGAGTATTCGGCAATGGATGGGCAAACGGTTAATCATTGGCTTTCGGCTGGTAGCCGAGGAGTTTGACGTCGGAGGCATTACCTTGCAAGAGGCACGGATGATAGCCAGCCGTGCTATTGGCGCAGGTGTTCATCTGCTCGATATTACCGCTGATACGCGCAACGATCGTGCGCCAATTGCCCGCTTCCCTGGCTGGTGCATTCCGCTGGCAAGTAGCATCAAACGCTGCATCCCGGATACGCCGGTTATTGGCTCCGGGTTGCTAGGTGAGCCACATCTGGCGGATAGCCTGATCCGCGAAGGGAGTGTTGACATGGTAATGCTGGGCAATACCCTGCGCACCAATCCCGAATGGCCCAATCTTGCGCGGTCTTTTCTGGTGGGCCAACCTGATGGGGTTTCTGACCATTTCTTTAGCTAATTGTCAGGCTGGCATCATTGGATTGGGGAAACGGATGGGGTATAATCATGACAAGTGGTTTTCTTCTCATCTCTTTCCTCCTTTGTTCCATAAAGCCCCCGGTGGTTAAGCACCGGGGGCACGTATTTTTCGGGTTCAGGGTTCAGGGTTCAGTCTCCGCGTTTTTTAGCATTCATCCGACCATGGGTAGATTCAGAGGGTTGGCGGCAGCGAAGTGTCCCCAAAGTCTGCCAGTTCTCTGCTATCGCCTGCTCCCTGCCAGTCGGCACGGCGCACCATCGCCACCTCATCACAGGTATCTTTTTTGGGACACATATCGCAATCCTGCCAGAGCTTGTGGTGCAGCATACAGCGTGGCACCTCGCGAAATCCCAGGCGGCTGAAAAAGCCTGGTTGCAGCGTCAGCGTGCAAATAGTTGGAATATTGAGCGCACGCGCCTCTTCTGCCAGCGCATTGACCAGATGTCGCCCCAGCGAATGTTCCTGAAAATCGGGGTGGATAACCATACTGATAATTTCTGCGAGGTTGTGCCAGATAATCTTGAGCGCAGCGCAACCAACAACTTCATCACCGGCATCAACCACATAAAACTCACGCACCCGGTTGTAGAGGCTGTCAAGCGTTCGCGGCAGCATATCGCCACGGGCGGCATAGTGGTTGATGAGTTCATACAAACGCTGGACATCGCTAACCCGTGCGCGACGGACAACCACTGCTGTGTCAGGGCGAATAGTCAGCATTGGCAACTCCACGGGAGGAGCATACATAGGAACCAGGTTGTTCATGGTCGAAACCTCCTGAGAGCGTATGATCAGCCAGTTGTCACGATGGTGAAATGGTGATCACCCGCTCGCTAAACAAGGAACAGGGCAGGTTGCCCTGAGCGTGATATTATAGCGCAAGCAGGACGAAGCGCAAGGACCGGACGGGACCGTAACTGTTCAGAAATGAGGCAAACAAACGAGCCGCGACCGTGAGGGAGCGAACAATAATCTGCTTACGAAAGAGAAATAGCCGCGCACGTCAGTGCGCGGCTCGTTTCCTTTCACGCGAAAGTGAACAGTTACGTACCGGACTGGAGACCGCAGACTCCAGACCCCAGACCTGCTACACACCCTCGTGTATCATACCATGATCATTGCGCGTTTGCTGCCAATCTTGCATGGCAAACGGCAGATAGAGCAGCAAAATAACCGTGATGCCCATAATCTCCATCGGGATAATATACCAGGGCCAGGGGCCCATCTTGTCCAGCAACGTGGGAATATCCGGTTTGCGGGCGAGGTAGAAATAGTTACTTCCGACGACGGTATTGACCGCAGATACTGCCAGCATCAAGAGATTGCCACCGACAATCACGCGCCGAACCGACTGTGTGGTGGGGCGATGGCCTTCGACCAGGGTCATATAGATGGGTGCGGTAATGATGGCACCGTGCGCGATGAATGTCTGGAAGAAGCGAAAATGGGGAAAGCCATAGGTGGTTAAATCGGGCGTAATGATGCCCTGCAGCGCACCCCCGATACCCATAAAGTAGACATACTCGTAGAGCTTTGCATTGCGGGTAAGCAGCAACGCGCTGCTGGCAAAAACCATCAGGCTACACAGATGCAGCGGCAGCATGCGCTGGATGGTCCAGCGGCCAATCTTCCAGTTCCAGAGATGCCAGGCTGCTTCATTGATGAGCAACAGCGCAACCATGCTGTTGCGCATGCGTTGTTGCCGTGCCGGGCTGGCTTGCAGAAACTTCCGCGCAAACGCAAGTGCCAGGTTGACACCACCAATGGCAGCCAGCGCAGCCGTGTGGCTGCGGCTGAAAAGGCGAAAACGCGCACCCTGATAGTCTCTGGCAAAGAGATGGGCAATGGTGGTTGGAAAAAATCGTGTCATGAGAAAACCTTATGGATAAGAGTACTGTTTGCATCCTCCGGTAGTGTTGGTTCCATATATTGCTCCAGTTCTCGCAGAGTTGGTGCAGTTCCAGGCAGTCTTCCCTGGTTTACAGCGACCAGGTATCTCGACCATAAGATATGCTGCTGGCTGATACCGGTTGGTTCGCGTTGCAACCCCACGTTTGCATGTCTTCTATTATACCAAACATGGATAGTGGACTTCTACCACAACTGTCCGCAACTTCATCTGATTGGTGCTTCTGGTATAATACCCAGAACAACGCACAAAAGAGCAAGTGGTAACCCAGCAAACAAAAAGGAGCAAGCAACAGGAGTGGATGAGCAACTGACCCCACGAGACGAGTACGATACACCGTGGAAAGACATCCTGGAACACGCGTTGCCGCAGTTTTTCCAATTCTTCTTTCCCGACATCTCTGCCGAGATAGATTGGGACAAGGGGTATGAGTTTCTCGATAAAGAATTCGACAGCATGGCCCGCGATTCGGGAATGGGCAAACGCATGGCGGATAAACTGGTGCAAGTCTGGACCAGAGATGGCACGCCGGTGCAGGTCTTCATTCACATTGAAGTGCAGAGTCAAGAGGAAACCAACTTTCCGCACCGCATGTTTGTGTATCACTATCGCATCTACGATAGCAAAAACGCGGAAGTCGTCAGCCTTGCCATTTTGGGAGACGAGCGGGAATCGTGGCGACCCACGACCTATCACCGCGCCCGCTGGGGTTGTTCGACCACCTTCACCTTTCCCATTGTCAAGCTGACGGACTATCGTGAGCGGTGGGAATGGCTGAAAGAACAAAGCCGCCACAATCCGTTTGCGTTGATTGTGATGGCGCATCTGAAGATGCAGGATACGCAACACCAGGCGAATGAGCGATTGAAGTGGAAAGAAGAACTCTCGCACCTGTTGTACGAGGGCGAGCTTACTGAAGAAGATATCCGCCACACGTTTCGCGTGCTTGATTGGATGATGCGCTTGCCAGAAGACCTGGAGCTACGCTACTGGCAAAGGTTGCAGAAGTATGAGGAGGAAAAGAATATGCCATACATAACAAGTGTTGAGCGTATCGGGATGCAACGAGGGTTGCAACAAGGACGGCAGGAAGGACGGCAGGAAGGACGGCAGGAAGGACGGCAGGAAGGATTGCGCCTGGGCATCCGTAGTCTATTGAAAGTGCGGTTTGGTGCGGAAGGATTGGCGTTGATGGATGAGATTGAAGCGATCCAGGATGTGACGCTGTTGGAGCAGATACAGCAAGCACTGGAAAGCGTCGAGACCCCCGCCGAATTGCGCAAGCTCTTTCCTTCTTCGGATGCATCGGTGGATACAAGCGCATGAGGCAGGTGGGACGCGGTCGCCTCTGTCCCCTCTACGGCTCCGCTATCGCAAACACCAGCCCCTGCGTGCGTCCGTAGACCTCTGGCGCGTACATCTGGTAGGCCAGCGCGGGTAGCGTCTGGTAGGTGCCGGGCGTGGTAGCGCGGGCAATGTAGCTGTAGCGGTAGGTGCCTTCGCTGAGGTGGGTGGCGAACATGGCAACGCGGTTGTCGTGGATTTCGGTTTCGGTGAAGTACCACCAGTCGGGTTTCTGCTCGTCGCTGACCTCTTGCATACCCGGCTCGTCAACCAGATCGGAAACCGTTTTGAGGCTGGTGTCGAGCGGTTCCAGGCCGGCCGGCAGCATGTCTTCCACGGTGAGGTAGTAGACATCTTCGGGCAAGTTGACCGTCAGTTGCACCTGCACCATATCGCCAACCAGCACCTCGTCGACCGGCTCGCCTGTCGGTTCCAGCGTGTCCGGGTTGACCGTCATGTAATTGCGCTCAATCTCGATACCCTGGTCAAGCGGTTCAACGTTTTCGGCATCCTGGTAGTATTGCATATGCAGCGTGTAGTAGAGCCGTCCGCTGCCATTTTTCTCCATGAGCAGCGCAGATGTCTGCTCTTCCGCGGCTGGCTGCTGGATGATATCTTCCAGGTCAACCGTCAGCGTGATAGGTTCATCCAGCGTGTTGGTATCTACCTGCCCCTCTTCCACGATATTCTGGTCCAGCATGACGCGGTAGGCATAATCGGCTTCAAGCTCGCCGCTCTGCGCCATATAGTCCGCCAGCGCCATGAGGATGATGGCGGTTTCCTGTGTCGTCTGCCAGTGACCATCCTCGCGCAACTGCATCAGGTAGCGCACCGCGTTGGGCAGCAGGAAGTGCTCCGGATCCGCACGGACGAGGGCCTGCAATGCAAGTGCGGTCGTGCGGGCATTGCTGTTCATGCTCCAGTAGTCGGTTTCTTGCTCTTCCCAGTGTGCAGTGGTCGTGTGCAGGATGGCATGGCTTTCGAGTTCGCTGGTCAGGGTACGCACACGCTCCTGCTCGCCATCGAGTTTGAGCAGTGTCATCAGCAGGTAGGCGCGGCCGTAGATGGGAAGTTGGTCGCGGCTGTCATACAGCGCGATAGTGCGTCCGCGGTCCGCCTGGTCTGCTTCTGCCAGAATAAACAGGAGATAGGCCCGTGCCGCCGCTGTTTGCTGCACGCGCGTATCATCATCAAGCGACTGCGCAAGATAATCCAGCGCATTTTCCAGCACCAGTTCATCCACGCTGTAGCCAGCCTGCTGTGCTGCGAGTAAGCCCTGCACAACATAGGCCGTGAGGTAGGGATGGCTGGCATCCGCAGCCCACCAACCCCAGCCGCCATCCAGTTGTTGCAGGCTATAGAGCCGCTGCAACGCCAGTGTCAGGTTTTGCTCCAGGCCGCGTTGCAGGTCGTCTTTCTGCACTCCCAGGCGATCGTACATCTGAGAGAGCACCGCATTCGGCAGGAAACGGCTCACCGTTTGCTCGGTACAGCCATAGGGGTAGTGGGCGAGATAGTCTATGCTGCGCCCCAGGCTGGCAGTCAGCGAGGGCAGCATTTCCAGCTTGATGGTGCCTGCATCGGGCGGGGTGGCGGTGTCGCTCCCTTCGGGGAGCGGGAAGGTGATGGTTTCCAAAATGGGCGCATCATAAACCTGGCCGGCACTGGCGACAACTTCCGGCGTGACGAACCGCTGGACGGGAATCTCTTGCTTGACGGCGTCCTGCATCCCGCCGGCTTCAACCTGGAACCAGAGCGTGGCATTCTGCTGGTCGGTTGCGGGAATCTCCCCTTGCCAACGCACGACAGTCTGCCCCTGTGCGGGCACCCGAACAGTCTGCTGCGCAGGTGTGTCCAGGTTGATGCCGCTCACTTCAATCGTAACCGTGGCTTCCACCTGTTCTGTCGTGTTGTTGTGGACTATTGCACGCAGCACCGGACTATCGCCAACCGTCAGGAAGCGTGGCAATGAGGGCCGCACCAGCAGCGAACGGGTGGAGAGTATATCGTTCTTTGCCTGCCCCACCAGGGTATCGGCGGTCAACCCCTGCACCGTCATACGCCAGGTGGTCAGGTTGTCGGGGAGTTGCACGCGCACCTGCGCCTCACCGTTTTCATCTGTAACCAGGGATGGATTCCAGTAGGCCGTATCGGGAAAATCTTGCCGCAGCAACATATCTGCGGATGCACTACCACCGCCGCCTTTTGCCTCGGCTTCCAATTGCTGCGTGACGCGGTCTACCAGCGTCGTCAATGATTGTGCGGTGCGTACTCCGATGGGTTGTTGATTATAGAAGGCTTCGCGCAGCGTGGGGTTGGGAGCATCCGCCAGACTCAGCAATGCTTTGTCTACCAGTGCAAGCGAGAGTTCGGCCTGCACCCCCTTGCCGGCATGGTCAAGGGCCTGGATGGAATAAACAACCTCTTCGCGTGGCGCGGTTTCCTGTTTATCAGGCGTCACTTTGATAGTCAGTTCTCGCTGCTCCACTGAAACTGGCAGGTTGACCAGGCCCACGCGCACATCCGGCACGGTCTCTTCATCGCCCGGCTTGACCAGCACCAGTGATACATAGATGTTCGGCACGTGCTCTGCGGTAATGGGAACTTCCAGCATTTCGGTCGTATCCTGCAAGTTTATGACACGATGTTCTATGATACCGGCGCGTTCTATCGTCATCAGCGCGGTCATGTTGTTGTACGGGGCCGGTACGAGAATGTTTGCCGTGTCGCCTGGCTGGTAGCGTTGTTTGTCGGCTATCAGTTCGATACGGTTGCTATCGTTGATGCCCCAGAAGGTTTCCCCACCATACGCCCAGGTGAATGCGCTGGCACTGACCACATTCCCACTCGCATCCTCTCCGCTGGCACGAATGCGGTAGGAGCCACTTTCATCTGGCGTGAAGGTGATGGTGGCACGCCCCCGTTCATCCGTGGTGGTCGAGCGTGTCTCGATAAGTGTGTCGCTGTAGGAGGATGTCCAGTAGAGGCGACCATCCGCGCCGCGCTCACGCACGCTAAACCATGTGCGGCGGAAGATTTCAATATCCAGGTCACGTTCTGCCAGCGGTTGTTTTTGCAGGTCAACGGTGAGCAGCGCGACCTCCTGCGGCTTGCTCACTTCAGCAACATAACCGGTCGGGCGCAGGCCAACGGCGAAGTCGGCTGCATACAGGTTGACGGTTCGCTGCGCGGCAATAACCTGCCCATCCACGTCGGTTACTTCCGCGTGGAGCGTCAGTCTGGTATGGCCCGTGTAGGGTTGCTCATCGGTTGCCAGTTGTTCAATAACCTCTTCGGTGGGCAGGTTGAGCGTGAAGGTGCCGTTGTCGCTGGTGGTTGCCTTGCCCTCGCTGAGCATTTCACCACCACTGCGGTCGGTTTCGCCACGATACCAGGCATACGGGTCTTCCGCATCGTTGAAACTATAGCCGGGGGCCGCCTCGCTGGAAAAGGTGAGCGGGTCGGCGGTCAGCCACCATTGCAGCGGAGCGTTGTCCACTGCGCCGCCGGAGAAGTAGCTGGCATCAATCTCGATATCTAGCTTCTCGCCGCGCACCAGTTGGTCACTGGCTGGCGTGATAGCGACTTCAAACGCCGGTTTGCGATATTCCGCCACGTTAAAGAAGCCGGTGATGAATGGCTGGTGGTCTTCCTGCGGCGGACCAGCGGAGACATTCATCTGGTAAGAACCGGGGGCGGCGGTGCTATCCAGCACAATGCTCGTATTGAAGGTGCCAAAACCGCTCACCGGGAGCGCGGCACAAAAGACGGTGTTGTCTTTGGGGTCGGTGATTTTGAGCCAGACCTGCTCGTGCTCAGCCGGCAAGACGTATTCCTCATCCTCGATAGCCCGCACCGCACCGCGAATGTGGACCGTATGCTCAGGACGATACAACGGGCGGTCGGTATAAACGTTGCCGGTGAGGGTGGCGGGCGTGTAATTGACCGAAACATCAAAACTCCACGGGGTAATCCCCTCGTCCCAGGAGGTCGTGGCATAGACAAACCGTTCGGCATCGTCTGACCACAGGAAGAGCGGGGCATACGGGTCTTCATTGCTCAGCGGAGTGGTGGCGATGCCTTGCTGGTTCGTCGTGCCAGCCCTGCTGGTTTCGATGGCAAAGGCTTCGTTTGCATAGCTGGACATACTCAGGTTCAGCGGCAGATTTGCCACGGGATCACCACTTGCCAGATCCACCGCCCAGACAAACAGGCTCTTGGCACTACGTTTTATCGTCAGCGCATAGCGGGTGACAACAAGTATCTGGCGGTCATAGAGACTATCGTTGATTTCACTATCCACAGTAGAAGCGTCTGTGTTCGCTGGCTGTCCCACCGTCAGGTAGTAGAGGCCGGGCGCAAGGTCGCCCATTTCGAGCATGCTTATCGCTTCCTGGTTCTGCGTGTTTGCAAGCTCAAGCTGATCTTCTTTGACTCGCGTAGCAGGATCGCCCGTAAATGTTCTCCAGGCTTCATAGTTGCTGAGCAAATGCGTCGTCTGTTCGGCGTCCAGACGATAGAGTTGATACGCGACTTGTGGAACGTTCAGATGGCGCAGCGGCACACGTATCGGGTTGTAGGCGTTGTAGGTGCCGATTTCATATGCGCCCACCAGGGAGAGCGAAGGTGGGAGCGAGCCGGTGCGGAAACTGAGCGTCTGGTAATCGCCGATTTCCGTGCCATAGGCGTCCTGTGCCTGCGGTGCCACGGTGATAACATAGTCGGTTTCTGGCTCCAGTGTAGTATAGATGGAAAAACGGGTATCATTGGTTGCGGTATGCACCGTCGTTGGTTCAGGGTCTATGGTGAGGTTTTGCGCAACCGATGCCCAGTCCATAGGCGTACTGAAAGAGAGATTGATGGTTTTCAGCGGGTCTACATTCCACGCACCACTGGCTGGCTGCGTTTCGCTCAGGGCCGGCCAGGGGGCAACGCGAAAGGTAGACTGGTAGTCATCTTCTAGTCGCCGATTGTTGTTGGCGGATTGTGCATCCCGTGCTACCTGGATGGTGTATTGTTCGCCGCGCTGCAATGGGTCGGTAGGGGTGAAGATAACCTGCTGCTCACCATCCATTTCAACCGTGCCAGGGACCGAGCGACCACTCGGTTTGTGCAGCAGGTCTACAGCTTTGAGTGTGCTATGGGCACGCATTGCCTGGTTGAACATTATCTTGATGCTCCTCTGCGGATCGGCATATGTTGCTCCGCTTTTGGGGACAGTGCGCGTGACACGCGGCATAATGGTGGTGAAGCTCCAGGTATAGTCGTTTTGCAGAGCCTCGCCGGTCTGGTCCAGCAGGTTGGAAGCAACGGTTGCCTCGTAGGTAGTAGCAGGAGCCAACCCCCGCAGCGGCGCAAAGACGTAGGTACGCGTGTCCAACCAGTAGCCTTTGCCTTCCAGCGCGGGGGTAATGGTGAGTGGTTGTGGCAGGTTCGCCTGTCTATCGCTGCTAGTGAGCGCGACAACCGGGTGGTTGAAATGCACCAGGATGCGATTGGTGCTGGTGAGGACTTGCTCTGCATCGGGCGCAGGTTCTACCTGGGCAACCGCCAGCGGTGCCATGGTGGTGAATTGCCAGCGTTGCCGATTGGTCTTGAGTAGCGTGCCGCTGGGTGTCTGTATCCTGTTTGCCAGATGCACTTCGTACCGGGTGTCTGGCTTGAGCGGGTTGGCCGGTTCAAAGTGGAATAGCGTATCACTGACGCGCGTGATGGTGCCGTTGACTCGCCGGTTCTGCCCGGCTTCTTGCAGGCTCACAAACTGCTCAGCGGTAGCGATGTCCACGGCGGGGCTTATCTGGATTTCGATGGATTGGTCGGTGGGGACATCCTTTGCTCCATCATTCGGTCTGGTCGTTACAGCCAGCGTTGCTTCCGTGCTGAAGCTCCAGGTGACGGGTTGTTGCAGATGCGCGTGCCCATCAGGAGTAACCCGTGCCTGGATAGTGGCGGTGTAGGTGGTGGCTGGCTGCAAGGGTTGCTGCGGGTAGAAACTGTAGCGCGTGGGCGAGAGCCAGCGGCCGGACCCTTCGACCGTGGTCGTATCGGCGGTGTGCAACGTCAGTGGTTGCGGCAGGGTGCTGGCATGTTGCAGGCTCTGCGCAGCATCGTCCACCTGCTCTTCTGAAATAACCGGGCGATCGAAGTCTACAATCAGCGGAGTGTTGACGGGGACGCTTTCTGCGTCTTTTGCAGGTTGCACGATGCGAGCAGAGATGTACGGCGTGGTGGTAAAGGCTATGGTCACTGGTTGTTGCAACTGGCGTCCGTAGCTGTTTTTCACCTGGGTATCAATGGTCAGATGGTACGTTGTGTTATGTTGTAGCCCTTGCTGCGGTTGGATGGTCACCGTTTGCTGGCCCTCAATCGTCAGGGGTGCTGGTGGTTCGAGCGATAGGGCCTGTTCGAGAGATGCCGTCTGTATGGGTTGGTCAAACTCGATCTGCAGCGGGGCATACGGATTGACGCCGTCTGCGCCATCCGAAGGCGTAACCTGCACAATGTGTGGGTTGCTGCGGAGCGTGGGAAGCAAGACGAAACTGCCGACAAGCAGCAGCAGCAGAACGATGACGATGACGGAGAGCGGTACGATTCGGGGCCGGAGCCATTCAGGGAGCATGTTTTTCATACACAGATTTACCGTTTTGTGATCTTCCATCGGTCCATTGCAGCGGGTGCGTAGTTTTTAGCCTGCATGCATTATACCGTATCCGTGCAGAGATGTGAAAATCCTATAAATTGTAGTAGGATGTTGTCTGGTGCTTCATCCCTTTGTCACAGCATAGCGAAGTGTGATAGTTCCAAAACCATAGAAATCTATGGAAATGTTTATGCGGCAAGCCGCAAC
>CAYFVX010000014.1:0-15591 GCA_964346425.1 uncultured Chloroflexaceae bacterium
ATGGGATATACTTGGTAGCCACCCCACCCATCAGCAAACCGGCGGTGATCAACGGACGGTTGTGCTGCATTGCCAGCAATGCCAGCACAACCCAGACCACCATTGCTACATCATTATGTCCATTCCAGGGCACTTCAAGCCAGAGCAACGGATGCCAGGCAAGGAGCAGGAGCAGCAACCTCCGCTGGTGCGGTTCGTCGTCTGTCAGCAATCGCCAGAGAGCTGCACCACACACCAGCAACAGCACCACATTGAGCAATTTGAGACCGATAAAAGCAAGGGGGAGCGAGGAACCAGCCAGTGCCACAATCGGCAGACTCAGATACAACCAGACCGGTCCATAGGTGAGTGCAGAACGATGCGCCGATGAACTCATGGTCTGTTGCCAGGCATCATTGTCCAGCAGTTCCTGGGCGGAGGGGAGGTAGGGATTGACTCCATAATGGACAACCAGCCGTGCCTGCACCAGATAGTCGCTGGCATCGTCGCTGAGCAGCGGGTAGGCAGCCAGCCAGCCAGCCCACGTCAACGCAAGCAAGAGCCAGTGCAGACGACTGTGCCATAACCATGTGACAGTGGTTTGTTGCTGCCGCATCGGTAGTAAAATCTTCCAATACAATGCAGCCAGTACGGTATAGAGCATACACCCGGCCAGGAGCAGCAGCAACCCACGCATTTCTCCCTGCACTGACAACAGCGCATAGAGCGGGGCAAACTGACTCTTATGGGTACGAAAAAACTGTCCCTGCGGGGTGGTATCGCTGGCATAGGTCGCCAGCGGCACCAGCAACGCCAGCCCCCAGGCACATACTCCTACGAACAAGCCAGCGAGAAGTAATGACCGGGCAGAAGGTTCACGTGTGAGAGCTTTGCTGCGCATGAGTCAGGAGTTCAAGGTTTGAGACATTTCAAAAGGTTGTATTTCTCGCGACTGATCAGGTAGCGAGGTATCTTCGCCTTCTGCAGTTGGCGTCTCTTCAAAGAAAAATGTAGGGGGACCTGGTACATCGGGCGTGGTTGGTACAGGCGTCGCCGGTATGGACTCAGGTGGCGATTCTGAGGGCATTGCTGAAGGCGTTGCGGGCATGTCTGCTTCAGGAATGACCGATTCTGCCGGTTGCATGGTTTCTGGCGTGGCAGGAGCGAGAGGTTTTTCCGGCAGAGGATTCGGGCTGGTTGAAAGCAGAGGCTCACCGGAGGGTTCCAATACTGGGGCTGTAACTTCTGGCGATATATCACTCTGCTCTGGTCTGGCTGTGGACGACATGGTTGCGGTCAGGGTCAAATCAGGAGTTGCATCCTCATTCGGGGATTGCTGTTCGACCGTGCGGGTCAAAACCTCGACGGTTGTACGTAGCGGCGGCGGCGTCGAGATAGTCTCCGTCGCAAGTACTGCAAGCGATGGCGAAAGCGTGGGCATGGACGTTGGAGTGAGCGTGGGCGGCAAGCCCAGCGTAACATTCACCTGAGAAACATTATCCTGAAGCTGTAACCCATCAGGTAAATCAATATCTGGTGTGAGGCTATAAGAACCTGGACTGAGCCCCTCCACATCAACAGTCGCCACCAGCCTTGATTTATCAATCTCTGTGAGAGAAGGCGAAAAGCCGGAGACAGAGAGCATGATAATCTCCGGATTATACTGCTCGACCAACTGTCTGGTATTGCCAACAAGTTTGACGGTAAAGGGCAACTCAACCTGAAACGGACGGAGGATAGGCATAATCTCCACTGTCACGAGGATGCTGGAATCGTCACTTCGATGGCTGGAAACTCCGAGCGGTAAATTTAATTTCACTTTCCCGGTCACCACCTCAGTGGCTCCGCTGATATCTACTGGTCGCGTTTCTACCTGGTCTATCTCATCCAAGCTTCGAGAACTACCGGTAATAGTTATCAACGGAGGGTCGCTCGTAACATCAGCAACAACGTAGCCGCTGGCTGGTAAACCCTCAATAGCTCCCAGCACCGGCACACGCTTTAACCCGACAACCGAACGAATTGGGACAAATACACGAACGGTCGAAGGATCAAGTTCCACACCCTCGACCAGGTCTTCATTGGCATCAACAGCTTCCAAATCACGAAAAGCGACGTAGTTGGTGCTGAGTTGTTCGATATTGGCAATGGCCTGCGTACTGGCAACCCGGCTCACGCGATTTTGTGGCCCTCTCACTTCAACGGTACGAATATTCTTGCCATTAAAAGTAACTTCTGGTTCACCACGTTCAAAGCTGGAGGGAAGATTTCCCTGCACCTCAATCGTAAGCGGGACTGTTTTGGTAATCACCTGTTCCAGACGAACCTGGATAAACTCCGGGTCAGGGGCAATGGAGGAAAAGTTGTTCATGCGTAAATCGGTGCGATTCAACTCAACATTGACCGGTACCTGATGGTCGCCAGGTGAAAGCCCACTGAGGTCAATAAGGGGATTCAGGTGCCGCTGACTGAGTTTTGTCAGCGTTTCCTGATCAGCTTTGACGACCAGATTGACTGAAGAGAGCGTCGTCTGGTCAGGACGTGGCAAACCCTCCTGGTCAACAATAACCAGGCCAGAAGGAACATCCTGAACCTGCACCGGCATCCCCTCAAAGGAGGTGCTACGGTCTGGATTTTCCTCATAGGAAACATATATCCAGAGCGCAAAGCTCAGGAATATCGCGAAGATCAAGCCCCATACATGGGTTCGTAACCAGGTCACGAAACAACATCCTCCAGGGGTACATTGAGCAGTTCTGCCAACATATTACGGAGTCGGGTTTCATTGAGATGACTGACCATCCGTCCATCACACACGAGTGAAATAGCACCGGTTTCTTCTGAGACCACAACAATAACGGCATCAGACTGCTCGCTCATCCCTTTTGCTGCGCGATGACGGGTGCCATAGCGCCGATGCCCAATGATTTCTTCACTCAAAGGTAAGACAACATTGGCAGCCAGAATACGGTTGTCGCGGATAATCACCGCCATATCGTGGAGTGGTGAATTTGGATAAAAAATATTGAGCAGCAGTGGAACAGCCAGTCGTGAATCGAGGAGCACTCCACGATCGGCATATTCCTGGAGACGTGTGCCGCGTTCAACCACCATCAATGCGCCCATTCGTTGCTTTGAAAGCTGTGAAGCGGCTCTGCTGACTCCATTGACCGTTTCCAGTAAATCAGTACGGTCTACATTGCGAAAAGAGAGATTGAAAACACCACCAGTCCGCCCGAGCGATTCCAGGGCTCGGCGGAGTTCAGGCTGGAACAACACCGGAATGGCAACGGCCAGCGCAGGATAGATAACGGTTCGCAATAACCAGTTTAAGGTTGTCAGTTCCGGAACTGCCGTGCTCAAAATGAGCGAAATCACCAATAAGATACCAATACCACGCAATGCACGCATGGCACGGGTGCCACGAATAACCTCCAGAAGCCAGAAAAAAAGGATGGCAACAAAAAGGATATCAAGCAGTGTATAGACAGGTTGCTGACTGAGGCGTCCCCAAAAGCGCGTGAGGTCTGGCATACGATAAAAATCCAGCTATCAGCTACGATAAACAAAGAAACATCACTCTGGTTTGTCCGCGAACTGTGAGACGCCAGCAACTACCCTTTCACCTACCCACCTGCAGCAATCTTTTGTTGTTCAAGCATTCGGTTTGCGGCTGCCAATAAAGCTTCAACCCGTTCGACTTCGACCCCCTCCATCTTGAGCATACGATTATACAGTTGAATGGTCTGATTGTATTCTCCACGACGCATCAACATATCACCAAGCAAAAAGTAAGCTTCCTGGTCCTTCTGGTCCAACCCAATAATCTGATGCAACTCTGCAATGGCATTATCATAATCACGTTGTTCCGCAAAAATACGCACAATCTCTTTCTTTTCCGCAATAGCCTCTTTGGTACGGAACGCAAGCGTGTGCATAATCGCAAGCCATTGTCGAGCTTCAATATCATTGGGAGCTATCTGAACAATGCGGTCATAGACCTTGCGTACTTCTTCCTGCTTGCCTTGCATCCAGAGAATCTCGGCAACCTGCTGCAAGCTCGCCACTGCATCTTTCAATTGCCCGGCTTTGCGTTGCAATTCGGCCACCCGCATCAATCCTTCGACACCTTTATCAGGATACCCCCGCCGAATATTCAGACGGGCCAATTTACTACCGATAGCAATATTATTCGGAGCCAGTTTCAGAGCATCTTGCAATGTTTCAATCGCCTGATCGAGATACTGATTATTCTCATAGTGATCCGCGAGGTCTATCAGTTGCGTTATCGCCTCATTCAACTTACCTTGACGGAAATACACATCTGCCAATTTTGTATAGATCGCCCGGTCATAGGGAAGCAACCGACGCGCTTCAAGCAGAGCCTGCTCTGCACCATCCAGGTCATCGCTGGCCGCATAAGCCTCCGCCATACGTCGCACCAGATCACCTTCAGAAAGGGGAACAGCAAAAGAATGTTTGATATTCTCATCAAGCCTGGCTTCGCTGGCAACCGCTTGCCCCTGGCGGAGTTGTTCAAGGGCATTTTCTGCCTGGCCCAAGGCAATATAGCTGTCAGCCATTGTCTGATGGACCAGCACTGCTGGCAAAAGGGGGGAACTTTCCATTTCAAGCAATTGTTGTGCCTGTTCAAGTTCAAATAACGCCGAAGAATGCTGATTACTATACTGCTGAATGATGGCAAGAATGTAATGCAGAATAGGAACATCTGCAACCAGCAAGCCGGCGCGGTATTCGGCCTGTACGAGATTGCTCAACTGGGGTTGCGCTTTGATTTTTTCCAACAAGGTTGCCAGTGAATCCCAGATAGTAGCAGGTTGTTCACCGATAGATGCCAGGGTCATATTGATACGGGCAATCGTCGTAACATCTTCGGCATCCGTTTCCAGTGCCTTCTGAAACTCGCCCAGTGCTGCCTCATACCGCTCAAGTTTGAACAATACCATGCCATATTCACCACGCACCATTTTATTCTTAGGGGCCCATTGCAACACCCGGCGATACTCTTCCAATGCCTTATTCGTTTGCCCCATACGGAAATAGTTCGCGGCAACCAGGCTTAATTGTTCAGCAGCCTCTTCGACCCGATTGACGCGATGGAGCAAATCAGCAAGGTTGGAGCGCATATTGACGACATCTGGCGAAAGTTCAATCGCGCGGAAATAGACCTCTATGGCATGTTCTAACTCCTCACGCACCTCAAACGTATCTATCAAAATCTGATATTTCGCAAGGGCTTCCTTGGGCCGCAACTGACGCTCAAAAATTTCCCCCTGGCGAATATGGATGGGGAGATAATCAATATTTAGCCGAATAACCTCGTGGCAGGCATCCAGTGCAGATTCGAGCAAGCCCTGTTCCAGATAACGTTCGCTGGCTAAAGCCCAGCGTTTCGCATTTTCATCAAGCCCTTCAGTATCAATCGCTATGATTGGTTTCACATCTGAGCTTTCACTCGCCGGTAAATCCTCAATATCTGCCAGTGGGTCAGGGGGTTGAAGCGGTTCATCCGATGACAGGAGATTATCTGTGGTATCTGTCTTATCTGAGCGCAGAAAATCAGTAATAGGACGGATTTTCCCCCATGTTTCGGGCATGGACTGTTCCTGACGTGGAGCAGGAACTGATTCGGCCGGCGGGGTAAGCATACCCGTCCCCAACGAACGGAGTTTGGCGAGCATATTTTGCTCAGTCAAATCTTTGGCACGGCGATTAAACTCGGCAGCCCGTTCTTTGCCCCATCGTTTTCCTTGCAAAAAACTGGCGAGTGTTGAGTAGAGGGAAGCCGCTCGTGCATGGTCCCCCAGGTGTTGATGGATGTCCACCACGTTTTCATACATCTGGATAAGGTCTTCAACCTCGGCTTTACCGATCGTTTCCAGGTCTACCAGACGAATAGCCTGTTCATACTCCTGCGCAGCCTGTTGGAGTTGATTGCGTTCTTTGTAACACCCACCCAATGCATAATGCGAAGAGAGTGCATATTCCGGGTCGGTGGTTGCTTGCGAGAGCATAGAAATCGCCGAAGATAGGTCTCCACGTTCTTGATAAATCAACCCGACGCTGTAGAACACATCCGCCCGTTTGAGGCCAGCGTCAATAGCTCGTTCATACTCCTTCAGCGCACCATCTTGGTCTCCATTTTGTTGCAACTCAACCGCATTTGCCACGATTTTTTCTAAGGCAAACTGTTGGGAACGCAACCCGCTTCCACCGCTGGATTGCAGTTTACCGGCGCCAGCAAAAGCAGGTTCAGCCCCCTCACCACTAGATGGTTCTGGTTCCATGCCCGCAGCGCGTGCCATTCCCTCATGCAGCGCAGCCATCAGTTCTTTCGCTTCCCGGTTCTGGGGTTCAAGCCGGAGAGCGACTTCCGTACTGGCAGCCGCTTCATCCAGATTTCCCTTACCCCGATATCTGCGGGCAAGCGTCATATGTTCGGCAACCGCTTCTGAAATAGCATTTGTTTCCTGCAAGAGTTCAGCAAGCCGTTTGCGCTCCGCGTCCATATCAGGACGCAGACGCAGGATTTCACGAAGTGCCGAGATAGTCCTGACTGCTGCACGTCGTTTCTGATGAACCTCTACCAGACTTTGATACATCTGGACCGCCGCATCAATATTCCCCTGACCTTCATAGGTTTTCGCCAGATATTCCAGAAAGTAGGGATTATTGGCATCTTTGGCATGCAGCTCTTTCAGTATCTGTAAAGCTTTATCCAGTTTATTCGTATGGAAAAGCGCTACCGCGGCAGCGGTACGGGCATCCGTATCTTGAGGAAATTCCTGGAGGGCTCGAACTGCACCTTTGAGGGCTTCTTCCCATCGATTCTGGCGGGCGGCTTCACGGTTCTGCTCCATTGCCCGGTCGTAAATTGCACGGTTGCTAGCCATAACCATTCCACTTTTCTAAAGATTCAGCAGCTTTAAGATTAACGCTTTCTGAACATGCATTCGGTTTTCAGCCTGATCAAACACCACAGAACGCGGACCCTCTATCATCTCAGCCGTTATCTCTTCTCCACGATGAGCCGGAAGACAATGCATAACCAGCGCATCAGGCTTTGCCCCTGAAACCAGCGATGCGTTGACCTGATACGGTTGAAACACTGGGCGCCGACGGGCATATTCATGTTCCTGCCCCATAGAAGTCCAGACATCGGTATAGACGGCATCGGCACCGGCTACAGCTTCTGCCGGGTCACTCGTGATATGAATATGTGCGCCATTTTGACGGGCAATTTCTTCAGCCTGCGTCAATATGTCGGGATGCGGGCGATAATCCGAAGGACTTGCCACCAGTATCTCCATACCCATAAGCGTACCAAGCAGGAGCAGAGAATGACACACATTATTCCCATCGCCAACATAGGCCAGGCGTATTCCTTGCAATGGGCCCCGGTGCTCCAGAATAGTCATCATATCTGCCAGAGCCTGGCAGGGGTGTTCACGGTCTGAAAGGGCATTGATAACGGGAACGTCGGCATAACGGGCAAGCTCTTCCACCGTTGCATGTTTAAAAACACGGGCAGCAATAACCTGGACCCAGCGGCTCAGATTGCGGGCTACATCCGGGACACTTTCGCGCCCACCCATGTCAATATCATTTGCGGAAAGATAGCTACCGTGTCCTCCCAGTTGCACCATGCCTGCTTCAAAAGCGACACGGGTTCTGAGCGACGGTTTCTCAAAAACAAGTGCCAGAGTTTTGCCCTGCAGGGGTTGCGTATGATGTCCCCCCTGGTGCCATTCCTGCTTGAGGTTTTGTGCTTTTTGGAGGAGTGTTTCAAGAGCTGGACGGGTAAGATCGGCTGCCGAGATATAGTGTTTCAGCATGACGTCGTCATTCCTCTTCCTTGTTTTCATCGTCAAATCGGTTAAAGATATCATCAAGTTGTTGATTGAGGACAGACTCGAGCACGGTAGGTGTGACATATCCGGCCCGAACCATTAACTCCCCCAACAACATATTTTTCCCTTTCTGGCGAAGCTTCATCTGAACAGCGAGGACTTCTTTAAGCTGATCCTGGGTAATAATCCCGCGGGTAATAAGGTATTCTCCCAAATATTCAGGAGTTTTGTTATCAAACTGCTCAATTTTTTCTTGCTGTTGCCCGACCAATGCCGTCGCCAACAACTGGGGTGTGAGCATATTCAGCCTCAACAACACATCGCCAAGCGGCACCCGAATACCCTGCTGGGCACTTTGCAACTCACGCTGGGTTTCAAGTGCCTCATCCAACTGCTCCTGGGTAATCAATCCCTGGCTCACCAGATATTCCCCCAGTTTTCGTACCTGACGAGGAGCAGGTGCAGCCGTAGGATAGAGTTCGGATTGTTCTGGTGGTATTGACTCAACAAACGTTTGCAGATCAAGTATTTCCAACCCTTTACGGGCAGGTTCATTATCCGGGTCAAGTTCAAGCGTGCGAAGCAAACATTCTCGTTGCTGGTTACTATCTTCTACCAACGCACTCATCCACAACCAGGCAGGCGCATAGGTGGGTTCATCGAGAAGGATTTGACGCAATATGCGCCGGGCAGTTTCACGTTCTCCCCGTTTTAATATTTGCACTGCTTGTTGAAACCGTTGCTGTGTCGTTTCCATCGCTGTCCTACTTTATAGAGCATCATTGCATTCAACTCCAGGAGTTTTTCTTTTTGAGCGAGCGGTAATCACCGCTTACTTGTTTCCGATAGTATTCGGGCAATCGGTAATCTTCGGCTTTAATAACAATCGCCTGGCTCAGTTTATAGTCGAACATGCGTGAGAAGATACGTGGTTCAATATTCAAAGGCTCACGATTACTCGTTATAACCGTTGGTAACCGCCTATTATAACGGTGGTTGATAATCTGGTAAAGCTTCTCACTTGCCCAGGGTGTCGCATTTTCTGTCCCCAGATCGTCAAGAATCAGCAGCGGAATCTCGCGAATAGCCTCAAAACGAGCATCATACCCGACTTCGCTATGCGGACCAAACGTACTGCGCAGATGATCCAGTAAATCAGGCACATTGGCAAATAACACCCGGGTATCTCGGTTCAAAGCAACATTGGCAATGGCCGCAGCCAGGTGCGTTTTGCCACAACCATAGTTGCCAAACAACACCAACCAGGGAAAAGGATAGCCATTCACATAGGTACGTGCCGCTTCATAGGCTTCTTGAACCCCAACGACAGTTGCATCAAAACTCTCAAATGTTTTTGCGGCAAAAATATCCAGGTTACTGAGACGACGCACCTCTTCAGCCGCTCGTCGGTCTTTTTCCGCCTGTTTGCACACACAGGTCATCAAAACCCCAAATTGTGGGTCATCTACTGGAACATCAAGAACAAAGTAACCAGCATCTTTGCAGCGGGGACAGACGTACCGAGAACTTGACGGTTCGTGCTTGCTAGTCGCCGGTATTCCCCTCGTTTCCTCGACGGAAGAGTGCCCCATATACTCCGTTGGTATATTTTTCGACATCAATGGGGCGATGTCGTTCCAGTTGACTCGTCGCATGTTGTCGTCCATGAGTTCCCCATTTCTCTAACACTTTACGGACATATCGCCACGAACGAACATTCGCTCGAACTGCCTCGCGCATGGCTTCTTCAACCCATTCGTAGGGGTAGGTTTCTTCCACCTCCCGGAGTTCGTCGAGTAACAACGGGGTAATCAACCCGATGTTTTGTTCATAGAGCTTCATAAGAGAGGGACGCTGTGCCGACGGTTGTTCATCATTGGGAACCAGCGGTGCTGCTGTCTGGGCCATCTGTTCAATCCAGGCGCGGTTGGAAGCAGTATGCACCAGATACCAGTTGACCAATCGGCCAGCCGAAGGTTGCGCCAGATGCAAAAGCGTGGTGCGTTGCACCGCTGCTTCCAGTCCTTCAGCCAGCAATTCTTCTACCCGACGGACACTCGAAACCGCACGTAATCCCTGTCGAAGTTCCTGGTCTGCCAACAGCTCATCCCAACTGATACGCCGCGGAGTTCCCCGTTGACGACGCAACCGATAGAAGATATGCAATGTCACCTTCAGCTCACTGGGGAGCGCAATGACGGGCAAAACCTCTGTAAAAAACTCAGCAGGAAGACCAACAAGACCTTCAGTCGAGAACTCCGTAAAAGCCATAGCACACACACCACCCCTATCTCTCGAAAAAAGCCACATGCAAACCAGCGCAAAGAGCCAGGCAAAACATGAATATATGAATATATTACCACAGTGAGAGCCAGCAGTAAATGTTTAATCTCTACGACAAAGGCACGTATGTACGCATTCCAATCAGGCATGGGCGGTTTTTTTAGAATTTGCCGGATATGAGAAAATAGTTGACGGAGGCCCGTTTAAATACTTGACATATTTTCTTTTCCGTGGTATCATTACTTGTTATAATTCACAAGCTTCACACATTACTGGAATTTGTTGAGTCCGCACGTAGTTGAAGGAGAGACACAGCCTGACCAAAACCCCTTTGTATGGTGCGACCCAGCGTCGCTTTGTTTTTCACGAGTCGGATTAAGAACACCAGAAACCAGTTTCAGAGGCCACCATAAGATAGGCTATAACCCTGGAACCGGCACTTTGTGTTTTCTTTTTTGGGAAACAACACGTGGTCAACTCCTCCCGGTAGGGTAACTGGTCTTTACATTTTCAGTGGCCGATGAGAAGAGCTGACTGCTGAATACCAACGAGGTGAATATGCCACCGTTGACAGAAACGGTTGTACTTCAACCGCTAATCTCACCGATTGATCGAGGAAGCGATAGTCTGCATCGCCAGGTTTTTACTCGCCATTCCTTTGCACGCATTCAGGATACTATCCTGGTGCCCCGTTTGATAGAAACGCAGATCAGTAGTTTTGAATGGTTTAAGCGGGAAGGGCTGCAGGAACTATTCGAAGAAATATCACCTATTACCGATTTCACCGGCAAAAATCTGGAACTGCGCTTCCTGGACTATACCTTTGGGAAGCCTCGCTATGATGAGTTCCAGTGTCGTGAGCGGGATTTAACCTACGCTGCTCCACTGCGCGTCAATGTCTGGTTGGATGTCATCATTGCTCGCAACGACTTTGATGTCCCAGCCGATGAAAAGGCGACATTTGCGGTTAAAGCGGCTCGCGATTCCTATTTGACGGCGAATGTTCATTTCATGAAATCCGTCACCGGTCCGGTGATTCTCGAAGTATATGACGACCAGGATCATCGAGTCCTGAATGTCGAAGTGAAACCATCCAATCTTCGCGACATGTCCCACCATGAACTTTCATGGAATGCTCAATCCAACCAGAATTACCGGATTGAAGTGGTCGCTGATAAACGAGCAATCGGGACATTGACGATTGTGGAACGAAAAGAAAGTGAACTTTTTCTCGGCGACTTTCCTATCATGACCGAGAATGGCACGTTTATCTACAATGGAGCTGAACGTGTCGTCGTCTCACAGCTTATTCGTTCACCTGGCGTCTATTTCAAAGAAGAACAGGACCCTGCCAGTGGACGCCCTCTGTACTCTGCCAAACTCATCCCAAACCGTGGGGCATGGCTTGAGTTTGAAACCAGTAAACGCGACGTCGTTTCCGTCAAGGTTGACCGCAAACGCAAATTGCCGGTCACAATCTTGCTCCGCGCTATTCTTGCATGGGTTGAAGACTCTGATACCGGTGAGTGGAAATGGGTGTCTGATGATAAACTTGACCAGACGGGCCTCGATGAACAACTGATTGAACTGTTCCAGCAAGTAGACAATGATACGGATCACCAGTTTATCAAAACGACCCTGGACAAAGATTCAACCCACCATGCTCGTGACGCATTGATGGAGTTGTACAAACGGTTGCGTCCTGGAGACCCGCCCACCCTCGAAAATGCGCGATCACTCATCGAATCGCTCCTCTTTAATGCACGTCGGTATGACCTGGCAAAAGTAGGACGCTACAAACTCAATAAGAATCTCTGGGAACGCAATGAAGCCAGTCGGCTGACTTCCGATGGACAATCAACCGCTCCGAATTTCCCCACCAGTCGGGTGCTGTTTCCAGATGACATTGTCAAAATTGTTGAACAACTTATTTTGCTCAACAATGGACATGGCAAAGCCGATGATATTGACCATCTCGGCAATCGAAGAGTGCGCACCGTTGGCGAACTCATCCAACAGCAATTTCGTGTCGGCTTGCTGCGCATGGAGCGGGTTATCAAAGAGCGCATGAGTTTGCAAGACTCAGAGACAGCAACGCCGAACGGGTTGATCAACATTCGCCCGGTGGTTGCGGCAATGCGTGAGTTCTTCGGTGGAAGCCAGCTCTCCCAATTTATGGATCAGACCAATCCCCTGGCAGAGCTGACCAACAAACGTCGTCTCTCAGCCCTCGGTCCTGGCGGCTTGAGCCGTGACCGGGCAGGGTTTGAAGTGCGCGACGTCCATCATAGTCACTATGGGCGTATCTGCCCGGTTGAGACGCCCGAAGGTCCCAATATCGGGTTAATCGGGACAATGAGCACTTTCTCTCGGGTGAATGAAATGGGGTTTCTCGAAACGCCCTATCGCAAAGTCTATGGAAATATTGATAACACCCCAATCTGGTTGGAGCGCGGCTGGCTGATACGTGAGGTTCGCGACCTGCGCACCGGCGAGATTATCGTTCCTGTGGGGACCCGCATAGATAAGGATATCGCCATAACGATAGCGGTTGGTCTGCTACGTGGTCAATATCTGGGTGAAAGTCTCTATGATGAAAACCAGCAACTCATAGCGGAAGCGGGGCGAGAAATCAACCGAGAACTTGCTTACAAGATTGCGGAACTTCCGCTTAAACGCATTAAAATCAAACCAGTGGTTTCGCAAGAGGTGGTTTACCTCAGTGCTGACGAGGAAGATAAATACATCGTTGTGCAAGCAAACGCTCCGATTGATGAGTACGGGCGATTTCAGACCAATATGGTCTCGTGCCGTCACGGGGAAATATTCTTGAAAGAAAACATTGACCGTGTGCATTATATGGACGTTTCGCCGAAACAGGTGGTCAGTGTCAGCACCGCACTCATTCCCTTCCTTGAGCACGACGATGCGAACCGTGCATTGATGGGTTCAAACATGCAACGTCAGGCAGTTCCTTTGCTGCGTCCTGATGCGCCCATTGTGGGAACTGGCATGGAATATCTTGCCGCCCGCGACAGCGGTCAGGTGATTGTTGCCAAAGGTACTTGTCGTGTTGCCAGTGCAACGACGGATCAGATTGTTGTTGAAAATGAGGAACACCACCTTGATGAAGTGATGGACCTGGCTGAGCATGGCATTGTGCTGGATGAAGACATTGTTGACCCGGAACTGGGCGACATCATCTTTGGCAAAGGGACCGAAATAAAAGAAGCGGTGGCAAGCAAGCTGGAAGCTTTGCCCTCACGCATTAAACAGAAAATTCCGCCCATTAAAGTCCGCCGCACCTACCGCCTGCGGAAATTTATGCGCAGCAACCAGGATACATGCATCAACCAGCGTCCGGGCGTCGTGCGTAATCAACAGGTTGCTAACGGCCAGGTGATTGCTGATAGCAGCAGTACGGACAATGGTGAACTGGCACTTGGGCAAAACATTCTTGTTGCCTATATGCCCTGGGAAGGCGGAAACTTTGAAGACGCCATCCTGGTGAGTGAGCGGCTTGTGCGCGAGGATATCTTCACCAGCATCCACATTGAAAAATATGAAGTGGAAGCCCGCGATACCAAGCTCGGGCCAGAAGAAATTACGCGCGATATTCCCAATGTGGGACAGGACAGCCTGCGCAATCTGGACGACCGCGGCATTATCTACGTCGGGGCAGAAGTCCAACCAAATGATATTCTCGTCGGCAAAATCACGCCCAAAGGGGAAACAGACCTGACGGCCGAAGAGCGTTTGCTGCGTGCTATCTTTGGCGAAAAAGCACGTGAGGTAAAGGATAGCAGCCTGCGTGTGCCCAATGGCGTCCGCGGTAAAGTGATTGATGTCAAAGTCTTCAGCCGTGCCGAGGGTGCCGAACTGCCCGTCGGTGTCAATCAAACCGTCCGGGTGCTCCTCTGTCAAAAACGCAAAATTAGTGCAGGCGACAAAATGGCAGGCCGGCACGGAAATAAAGGGGTGGTTAGCCGGGTGCTCCCCATCGAAGATATGCCATTTTTGCCTGATGGACGTCCCGTGGATATTATCCTGAATCCCATTGGCGTGCCAAGTCGTATGAATATTGGGCAAATATTAGAAACCCACCTGGGCTGGGCAGCCGCCAGACTGGGATATCGGGTCGCAACGCCGGTTTTCGATGGTGCCTGGGAAGAGCAGATAAAAGACCTGCTGGAAGAAGCTGGGTTGCCACGCGATGGAAAAGTGACGCTCTATGATGGACGAACAGGTATCCCCTTCGATAAACCGGTGACTGTGGGGTATGCGTATATGCTCAAACTGGCCCACCTGGTGGAAGACAAAATCCACGCACGGAGCACCGGCCCCTACAGCCTTGTCACCCAACAGCCACTCGGTGGAAAAGCACAGTTTGGCGGCCAACGATTTGGCGAGATGGAAGTCTGGGCCCTGGAAGCCTATGGAGCAGCTTATACCCTGCAGGAAATGCTCACCGTGAAATCTGACGATGTGGTTGGACGCGTGAAAACCTATGAAGCCATTGTCAAAGGTGAGCCAATTCAAGAAGCAGGTGTGCCAGAAAGCTTCAAAGTCTTGATCAAAGAACTCCAATCGCTCGGCTTGAGTGTTGAAGTATTGACCGAAGATGAGCGACCTTTGGAGCTAACAGACGATATGGACAGCGATATGGCCGCACTTGATGGTATTAACTTGAGTGGTATGGAACGGGGCGAGTTCTAAACAACATCGTGATAACGTTGAACGGTTGAAAGGGAAAAGAGAGAGAAAGAAGAAATAGTCGGGTTTCTTCTTGTTCTTTTCCCTTTCCCTTTTCATCCTTAGAGGAGAGTGCTATGCTCGAAATTAACGATTTTAATGCTATCCGTATCAGCCTTGCATCCCCGGAGGATGTCCTCTCATGGACCCACGGCGAGGTAACCAAACCAGAAACAATTAATTACCGCACGCTGAAACCAGAACGTGATGGGCTATTTTGCGAACGCATCTTTGGCCCCACGAAAGACTGGGAATGTTATTGCGGAAAATATAAACGCGTTCGCTACAAAGGCGTCGTCTGCGACAAATGTGGTGTTGAGGTCACCCGCTCAAAAGTGCGGCGTGACCGTATGGGGCATATCGGGCTGGCTTCGCCCGTCAGTCATATCTGGTTTGTGAAAGGAACCCCGTCTCGTCTTGGGCTATTGATTGACATCAGTCCGCGGAACCTGGAACGGGTGCTGTATTTTGCGGCCTACATCATTGTGGAAATAGACGACGAACGCTTGCAAACCATGCGCGAGCAGATTATTGCAGAATACAAACACAAACGTGAACAGATTGTCCAGCAAGACGAAGACAAACGTTTGCACCTCTCTGAGCAACATTCCAGGTACATGGAAGAGAGTGAATCTGCCCACGACACGGTCAAGTCGAATATTCAAGAAGAATACCGCCAGGAAATCGCAACCCTTGAAGAAGAGGC
>CAYFVX010000015.1:0-15534 GCA_964346425.1 uncultured Chloroflexaceae bacterium
ATATGAGAACATGGGGGGCAATCAAGCTATGACTTACAGTGATTTTAGCCTGAGCGAGGCGTGCAAGTCGTTTGGGCTGGTGGCGAAAACGGCCGACCTGTTTGCGGTGGAGCCGGTGGAATCACCCGACTGGTTGCAGAGCCTGCTGCAACGTGGACGACCTTTTGCGCTTGGCAGCGAAAAGGCGCGTTCGGAGTTTATCGTTGTGCCGCTCCTGCTTACCTGGGTGGATCGAAGCCCCATGCCGTTGTCGGTCTATTCCGGGCAGCGGTTGGATGCCGATCCGTCCAGTGGGTTGGCTGGCGAGTGTGATTTTATTCTGGCGAAGACGCCACCGCTACCATTTCTGCAGGCTCCTATCATCACGCTGGTCGAGGCGAAGAAGCACGATATTGAGGCGGGGATGGGGCAGTGTGCGGCGCAGATGGTTGGCGCACGGGTGTTTAATGAACGTGAAGGGATGGATGTCGGGGTAATCTTTGGTTGTGTGACCAATGGTGAAAACTGGCAGTTTCTCAAGCTCGACGGTAATCAGTTGCTCATTGACACTGACCGCTATTATCTGGACAATATTGGGGAACTGCTCGCTGTGTTTGATGCGATTAGTGGGTGCTATGGGTAATGCCAGATTCGGATAATCAGGCAGGAACCACGAATACCACGAATACCACGAATGTGCGTCTCTCATGGCAAATATGAGAGACAAGCCGCAGAACCTCAAACTGACCGCCAATGGGTAGCCACGATTTATGTAATGTCCTCTCCGGCAAGGAGTGTGGCTTGCAGACGCGAAAGAAACGTCACATGTGGGCAGATTCCGGTTCCAAACCGCTGCGACGATTCTCGACGGGGTTCTTGCCATCGGAAAATCTCTACCTATGTGAGGCCCCCTGCCCCCCGACGCTCACAGCACCATGTCCAACGCTGAGAAGGCGGCTTCAGCGATGTGTTCGGCGTCTATCCCAAAGTGGCGGTAGAGGTCGGCGCGAGTGCCGGTCTGCCCAAAGGTATCTACGCCGCGAGCGACGACCAGTGCGCCATGAATGCTGCCCAGCCAGGAGAGCGCGTGCGAGGCACCGTCCTGCACGGTGACGATGGGTGTGTGCCGTTCTTCGGGCAATATTAGCCAGTCGAACGGGCTGCCAGACGATGGGCCATAGGTGTCACGCACCTGCTGCTGGCGGGCAATCTGCCATGTTTCGTAGAGCTTGCGCTGCGAGACCAGATTGAGCACGTTGACGGCCACGCCTTCGGCCTGCAGGTAGTGGGCGGCCGCAACCGCTTCTGGCACCATCGTACCGACGGCGGCTATGGTGACGATGGGCGGAGTGTAGCCATCGGGCAAATCGTCGTGGGTCTCGCGGTGGTCGCGCCAGTCAATCAGACGGTAGCCGCCAGCCAGCACCTGCCGCCGTAGCCGTTCTGTCCCCAGCCGTTGCAGGGCTGGGGTGAGCAGTTCCTGGTCTATGGTGCGCGTGGAGAGGCGCATGTAGGTGGAGCGTCCATTGACATGGTCGCTGCACAACCGCAGGGCTTCCAGGAAGAGCCATTCGGTTTCCAGCGCAAAGCAGGGTTCGCAGGCATACAGCGTGGGGAGCTCAATGCCGAGCGAGGGCGTGACGGTGGACTGGTGCGAGCCGCCTTCGGGCGAGAGGCTGACGCCAGAGGGCGTGCCGGCAAAGATGAACTTTGCGCCGGAGTAGAGCGCGTAGATGAGCGCGTCCATGCCACGGCAGACGAAGGGATCATACACCGTGCCGATGGGCAGCAGTTGCTGGCCGCACAGGTCGGTGGAGAGGCCGAGCATGCCGAGCAGCATAAACAAGTTCATTTCGGAGATGCCCAGCTCGATATGCTGCCCCTGGGGACCAAGTTTCCATTTGAGCAGCCGGTAGGCTTCGGATTCTTCGTAGTCGGGCTTTTCCTGCGGGGCGAAGACGCCGGTTTTGTTGATCCAGCCGGCCAGGTTGGTGGAGACCGAGACGTCCGGTGAGGTGGTGACCACGCGCTCACCGGTACCTGGCACATCCGCCAGCCGCACCAGTAGCCGCCCGAAGGTGTCCTGCGTGCTGATACCTCCCTCGGTGGGAATAGCCAGCGTGTCGGGCAGGCTGTTGGACGGGACGGTATGCGGGGCGCGGTCGGGCGTGCCATACAGCCGTTCGGCGGCTTCGGGGCAGAGGCGACCGGCCGGTGTGTCCGAGCTGAAGGTTTGCCATTCATCTTGCGTGTCTATACCGCTGGCGATACGAACCTCTTCCAGTTGCTCATCGTTGAGCAGCGTAGCGTGGTTGAGCGGGTGGCCGGCAATGGGCAACCCCCAGCCTTTGATGGTGTAGGCGAAGATGATGGTGGGGTGCTCCTGGTCTATCTGGGCAAAGGTGTCAAGCAGTTCGGTCATGTCGTGGCCGCCGAGGTTGGAGAGCACGCCGGGTAGCTCGTCATCGGGTATATCGGCAATCACGCGGGCAATGTCGGGCTGTTCGCTGCCACCCCATTGCACCAGGCGGTTGCGTAGTTGCGCACCTGGCTGGCGGATGAGGGCCTGGTATTCTTCGTTGTCCATGCTATCAATGCGCTGCTGCAGCGCGTCGCCGCCGGGCTGCGCGAAGAGTTTTTGCAGGCGGCGGCCATATTTGGCTTCGAGCACCTGCCAGCCGTTGTCGCCAAAGAGTTGCTTGAGGCGGGCGGCGCGGATGCCGGGCACGACGCGGTCGAGGCTCTGGCGGTTGAGGTCTACGATCCAGATGAGGTTTTCCAGGACAGAGAGGGCATCGTCCAGGATGGCTTCCCAGACGTTGCCTTCGTCGAGTTCGGCGTCGCCAGCCACGGCGATGAAGCGGCGCGAGGTGACGTCGCCAAAGTGGGCCTGGGCGTAGCGGTGGGCAAGTGCGGCAAAAGCGGGGGCGACTGCGCCCAGGCCAACAGAGCCAGTCGAGATGTCTACGTGGTCCGGGTCTTTGGTGCGGCTTGGATAGGGTTGCAGGCCGCCAAAGGCACGCAGTTGGGTCAGGTAGTCGCGCGGCAACTGGCCGAGCAGGTATTGCACGGCGTGGAAGGCGGGCGAGGATTGTGGTTTGATGGAGACACGGTCGCCGGGTTGCAGGAAGTGGAAGTAGAGTGCGGTGAGGATAGAGGCGACCGAGGTGGATGATGCCTGGTGCCCGCCGATTTTGCTGCCGTCGGGGTTGGGGCGCACGTAGTTGGCGTGGTGGACGATGCGCGTGGCGATCCAGATGACGCGGCGGTGGATGGTTTCGAGTGTTTCCAGGTGTTGTGGTTTGACGGTGTGCTGTTTTTGGGTTGGGGTGGTGGGTGTGTCTGTCATACGGGTACCTCCTCTGGTGGGTTTTTGGATTTTGGACTTTGGATTTTGGGATTTTGAATTTTGGATTTTGGATTTTGGGTTGGAAGATGGGTGTGTTGTGCAAATAATACCATAGATGTGCGGAGGTGACGATTCCGGGCAGTATTCGTGGTTCCTACCCATCATGCTCCACTCTCCATTCTCCATTCTCCATTCCCCATTCTCCACTTTCCATTATTCCTGGTTTCTTGCCCGATTGTCCGCGTAGCGTTTCAGCGGGTGTGACAGGCAACAATGCCGCCACCAGCAATATATCGTGTTGAGCAACATCTTGAGCACGGGTGCATCCGCAGCACGGGTGGTCTGGCACTGGCGGGCCAGGGCAACCTCGCGCTGTAACCGGGTTGTCCGTTCGTGATGTTTCAGCCAGATGTCGTGTTCATTCCACATTGCTTTTCTCCTGGAATTACTCATACTATGTTCGGGTGATCACTTTTTAAAGCAGAGGCGCAGAGATGCAAAGAGGCAAAGAGGGCCATCTGTGTTCATCTGTGTTCATCTGTGGTAGAAGTCATTATCCGAACCTGGTATAATGGCTGGGCGCAGAGAGCTACGTTCGCGCATCTTGCCCCATGATCTTTCTCCTCACAGGTTCCAGTATAGTCGTTTCTGCCTGCCAGGGTATCCGCCAGGGTGCCAGGTATGGTTCTGTCCATGTGGATAGGCTAAGGGGGCCAGGGGGGATGATAAACGATGGACCGCAGACCGCGGACTTGACTACCAGTGATAGTAGTATGGGTATGTCCAGCGGATGCAAGCCGCTGCTACGCTCTTGTGCTGGTTCGGTTTTGTTCTGTGTCTCTGCATTTCTGCGCCTTTTTGTTTGTGCTTATCGTCCAGGGGTTTGTCGTTGTTGCTGTCTGCAAATTCCAATGACATTTGACAAACCCCATACAATCAAGTAAACTTTTCCTTCATTGTAGCGGTATATAACAGATTTCCGTTATCACAAAACGAAAGGAGAAGCGACAGGTTATGAAGCGATTGATAAGCTTACTAACCCTTATGGTCATGCTTATCGGTGTGCTTTCTGCATGTGGTGGTGGGCAACAGCAACCTGCAGCCCAGCCTGCTGAAGAACCAACCGCAGCAGAAGAAGCTACCGAACCTGAAGAAGCTACCGAACCTGAAGAAGCTACCGAACCTGAAGAAGCTACCGAAGAAGGTCCTGCAACCGTAGATGCCCCACCCGAGGACCCGATTGGTGTGATTGAAGTTGCGCCGGGCGATCCCATTGTGCTCGCCTACGCACTGGTTACCTCTGGTCCCAATTCCAATCTGGGCATAGACTCCATGCGTGGCGTCGAAATTGCTATGGACGACATCGGCGGCGAAATCCTCGGTCACGAAATTCAGCTCGTTGGTGAAGACACCGGTTGTAGCCCCGAAGGTGGTCAGGCGGCCGCTAATAAGCTTATCTCCAATGAGCAAATTGTCGGCATCGTTGGCCCCACCTGCTCCAGCGCAGGCAACGTGATGGCCCCCGTCATTGATGAAGCCGGTATGGTCACCATCTCACCCTCCAACACGGCCCCCGGCTTGACCGACCCGGAAACCCACGTCCAGGGTTTCCTGCGCACCGCACACAACGACAAAGTCCAGGGTTCAACCGCGGCTGAATATACCTACAACGAACTCGGCATGATGCAAGCCGCCACCATCCACGACGGGAGCGTCTACGCCGAACAACTCGCCAACGTCTTCGCCGAACGGTTTGAAGAACTGGGCGGCACCATCGTCACCCAGGAAGCCGTCAACGAAAACGACACCGACATGCGGCCCGTGTTGACTACCATTTCCGCTGAAGAACCTGAAGTCCTCTACTATCCCATCTTCATGCCAGCGGGTGGCTTCCTGACCCGCCAGGCCCGCGATGTAGATGGATTGCAAGACATCACCCTCATGGGCGCTGATGGTCTCTTCAACCCCGACTTCATAGACGCGGCCGGCGATGCCGCCATCGGCATGTACCTCAGTAGCCCGGACCTGACCTCACTTGGCTCCAGCTACCAGGAATTCCTGGACAAGCACATGGAGAAATATGGTGAGGACACGCTGAGTGTCTACCACGCCAACGCCTACGACGCTACCATGCTGCTGCTCAAGGCAGTTGAAGAAGTGGCAGTACAGGCCGAAGATGGCACCCTCTACATCCCACGTCAGGGCATCCGTGACGCCCTCTATAGCACAGAAAACTATGCGGGATTGACCGGCAACCTGACCTGCGATGAGTATGGTGACTGTGCTGACCCCAAGATCGTTGTTTACGAAATTGCTGACTCTGACCCGGATAGCTGGAGTCCTGGTAGCGAAGAAGGCTCTAACCCACGCAAAGTCTTCTCAGAGGAAGAAGCCACTGAAGACGGCGCAATGGAGGAAGAAGCCACTGAAGACGGCGCAATGGAGGAAGAAGCCACTGAAGACGGCGCAACTGAAGAAGGAATGATGGATGTTGCGCCGGAAGTCGTTGCAGAACCGCCAACGGACGAACTGGGCGTTATTGAAATACCCGAAGGCAACCCCATTGTGCTCGCCTATGCGTTGCTCACTTCTGGCCCCAACTCCAACCTGGGTATTGATTCCATGCGCGGCGTCGAAATTGCCATGGATGATATTGGAGGCGAAATCCTCGGCCGCGAAATCCAACTCGTTGGTGAAGACACCGGCTGTAGCCCGGAAGGTGGACAGGCGGCCGCCAACAAACTCATCTCCAATGAGCAAATTGTCGGCATCGTTGGCCCCACATGCTCCAGCGCAGGCAACGTGATGGCCCCCGTCATTGACGAAGCTGGTCTGGTTACTCTGTCGCCCTCCAACACGGCCCCCGGCCTGACCGACCCGGAAACCCACGTCCAGGGCTTTCTGCGTACTGCGCACAATGACAAGGTCCAGGGTGCCATCGCCGCCGAATTTGCCTACAATGAACTTGGCCTGACCAGAGCCGCCAC
Source organism: uncultured Chloroflexaceae bacterium (assembly GCA_964346425.1). Classification (GTDB taxonomy): domain Bacteria; phylum Chloroflexota; class Chloroflexia; order Chloroflexales; family Chloroflexaceae; genus JAAUSY01. The sequence continues at coordinate 6,316 of CAYFVX010000015.1, forward strand.
TATCCACGACGGTAGCGTCTATGCCGAGCAACTGGCAAATGTCTTTGCTGAAAAGTTTGAAGAACTCGGTGGCACAGTCGTCACCCAGGAAGCCATCAATGAAACCGACAACGACATGCGCCCGGTACTGACCACTATTGCTACCGCAGAACCTGAAGTCCTCTATTATCCCATCTTCATGCCCGCTGGTGGCTTCGTGACCCGTCAGGCCCGCGATGTGGATGGACTGGAAGACATCACCCTCATGGGGGCCGATGGTCTCTTCAACCCGGACTTCATTGACGCGTCTAGCGATGCCGCCGTTGGCATGTACCTCAGCAGCCCGGACCTGACCTCGTTTGGTTCCAGCTACCAGGAATTCCTGGACAAACACATGGAAAAATATGGCGAGGACACACTGAGCGTCTACCACGCCAACGCCTATGACGCCACCATGCTCTTGCTCAAAGCTGTGCAAGAAGCGGCCGTCCAGACTGAAGATGGCACACTCTACATTCCACGTCAGGCAATCCGCAACGCCCTCTATAGCACAGCAAACTATCAAGGATTGGCCGGTAGCCTGACCTGCGATGAATATGGTGACTGTGCCGACCCCAAGATCGTCGTCTACGAAATCGTAGATTCCGACCCGGATAGCTGGAGTCCTGGCGATCCAGCAGATAAACCAGAAGCCAATCCAAGCAGGGTCTATCCCTGAGCAACACGCCAGAAACTCATTTGCAAGGGTGGAGAGTGGTATTTGCGGCAAAGCCCACACATACCACTCTCCCGCACCAGTATGAAGAAAGAGACAACCAGAAAGCAAGGCGGCGGAATACACCGGTCCGCCTTGCTTTCTGATGTGGAGTAGCCTCAATGTTCGGGTTGAAAATCAGACAACAACAAATTGACATTTCCCAGATCATTATATGGAGCATCGGGTTTTTACTCATAGCAGGTGTGTTCGTTGGTGCTGCCTCGACTTTGATGGAAGGCAAATACAGCAGCAAGCAGTGGATGGACTTTGTCGTCTTCGGCATGGCCCAGGGAGCCATCTATGCCCTTATAGCCCTCGGCTATACCATGGTCTACGGGGTGCTCGGCCTGATTAACTTTGCGCATGGCGAAGTCTTCATGAGTGGCGCGTTTAGTGCGTACTTCCTGGCAGACTTTCTCAACGAAAACAGACTGGCAGGTATGGCCTTCGTTGAGACACAACGAGGCGAACTCTCATTCCTGGAAAGCCATCCCATCATGACCCTGCTCGCCATCGCCCTCTTTGCTGCCTTTATCTCCACCGTCGTCGCGATTGTGCTCGAATGGATAGCCTATCGCCCCATCCGCGAATCACCCCGCCTGGTGAAACTGATTACCGCCATCGGTGCCTCTTTCTTTTTGCAATACACCTTCCGTGGCATGTTTGGCTCCGGCGTCAAAGTGTACCCCGACTTTGACATACTGGATGGCGAAATCTTTGGTATCGAAAAACCCCTGATTATCGTCTTCATCAGTGCGATCGTCATGTTGGGGTTACTCTACGCATTCATTCAAGGAACCCGCACCGGCCGCGCAATACGCGCTGTTTCCGAAGACCTGGAAACCGCCACGCTGATGGGCGTCAATGTAGACCGAACGATCGCCATCACCTTTGGCGTCGGGGGCTTTATGGCTGGCATTGCAGGTGTGCTCTACGCGCTCATCTTTAGCCAGGTCAACTTCTTCATGGGCTTCGTCCCTGGCATCAAAGCCTTCACCGCCGCCGTGCTGGGTGGTATAGGCAACCTGCCCGGTGCCGCCATTGGCGGACTCTTCCTCGGGATTTTTGAATCTGTTGGCCCCACCCTCATGCTGGAGGGATTGGGAATACCGGCTGCCCACCAGTTGAAAGATGTCATTGCCTTTACTCTTCTGGTGTTGGTCTTGATCTTCCGACCCACTGGCATATTAGGTGAACGTCTGGCAACCAAACGAGTATAGGGAATACGAACTGATGACTGATGACCAGCAATTGACAAACAACAACCACCAGCCAGCGGTTGCCGAACAAGAGCAACCCCAGAGGCTGCCTTCACCATCCCGCGAACGCAGCTCGCTTTTGCCAGCCATCAAGACGGGCCTCATTGGAAGCGTCGCCGTCTGGCACATCTGTCTCGTTGGCATGTTTGAAACCTTTGCCGAACGCAGTCTTATCGGCGAAACTATTACCATGGGCTACATCATGCTTGTCGCCCTGACTCTGCTGGTGAGCTACCTGGCAGCAAATCAAGCACAACGCCCTCTCCAACATATCCTGCGGGGTATCCTTGCCGGTGGCGTCGTCGGCCTATCGCTCACCCTGCTTGCCTATCTGACGTATGCCATCGAACTGGACAACGTCTTTTCTTTCGCTTCCCCCCGACTTGGTGAACTCTTGACCATGGAGCAGGGAGAACAACAAAAACTCAGTGGACTGCTGATCCCAACCGGCAGCGGAATAGGACTGGGAATACTTGGTGGCATCCTGGCAACTCTTCCCGCCCTCTGGCGTAGAACGATCACCATTTCCCTGATTATGACCATTTTGCTGGCTCTGCTACGCGATGTTATTGCTGTCTTGCTGCCAAACGACATCCGCAAATTCTTCTTCACCAGCACCGGCCTGACCAACACCGGAGCCACTATCATCCTGATCATTACCGCCGCACTTGCATGGGCTCAGGGCTACTTCCGCCTGCGTCCGCGACGCTCCACCCTTACCACCACAACCCTCGGCAAACAAACGCACTCCTGGCAATGGTGGACCGTCATGGCGTTACTGGCAATTTTCTTGCTCACCTTCCCGCTCTGGTCAAAATCATTCCTGAGTAACGTGGCTGTGCTGGTAGGGTTGTATATCATTATGGGAATGGGATTGAACCTGGTTATCGGCTTTGCCGGTATGCTCGATCTCGGCTTCGTTGCCTTCTATGCTATCGGCGCATACACCATGGCGATTTTGACCTCGCCGGACCTGGGGTTCTTCGACTTTACCTTCTGGCAAGCCCTCCCCTTCTCTATGATCTTTGCCATGATAGGCGGCACCATTCTGGCTCTCCCCATCCTGAAAATGCGCGGCGACTATCTGGCTATCGCCACGCTGGGCTTTGGCGAGATCATCCGTATCCTGGCACTATCAGACTTTCTCAAACCCTACATGGGTGGGGCACAGGGTATAACCCGCATCGCCAGGCCAGAATTTGGTGAGCTCATCATCAAAGACCCGCAGCAATTCTACTACATCGTCCTGGTTGGCTGTGTCGTCGCATGGTATGTCGGCAGCAACCTCAAACGTTCCCGCCTGGGGCGTGCATGGATGGCGATACGCGAAGACGAGGACGTTGCCCAGGCTATGGGCATCAACCGCGTCATGGTCAAACTGTCTGCATTTGTCATCGGAGCCTTCCTCGGCGGACTCAGCGGCGGCATGTTCGCTGGCTTTGTTGGCTCAGTGGTTCCCAAGAGCTTTGAACTGCTCATCTCCATCAACATCCTGGCCCTCATCATCGTCGGTGGTATGGGAAGTCTGCCAGGCGTCGTCGTCGGCGCAATCGCTATGGTCGGTTTGCCAGAGCTGCTTCGCGAGTTCCGCGAATACCGCATGCTGGTGTATGGCGCAGTAGTCGTCCTCATGATGCTCTATCGCCCGCAAGGACTCTGGCCGGAAGCCGTTGTGGCCCGTGAAATGCAAGAAAAAGAAGAAGCCCAGTCACAAGAAAATGAAAACGAACAAGAAGAAGGAGCCGCTTCTGCAACGGCTCCTTCAGCCGAGAGCTAACCATATCATGGAAGAAATACTCAAAGCCCAACAGATAACCAAACGGTTTGGTGGCCTGGTAGCCATCAATGATCTGGATGTTACCATTCACGAAAAAACCATCCATAGTATTATTGGTCCCAATGGGGCTGGCAAAACCAGTTTTTTCAACTGTATTACTGGATTCTACACGCCAGAAGAAGGAACAATCCTCTTCCTCGACCGCACCATTCAGGGGTTGCGGCCCGACCAGGTAGCCCAGGCTGGCGTCGCCCGCACCTATCAAAACATTCGCCTGTTTCAAAACCTGACCGCTCTCGAAAACGTCATTATTGGCATGCATGCCCACTTGAAAGCCAGCATCTTTGCCTCGCTCTTCCGCACCCCAAAGTTTCGCAAGGAAGAAGAGGCCGCAATCAAAGAAGCCCGTCGCCTGATGGCATTTGCCGGCCTGCAAAGCAAAGAATCAGTTGTGGCACGAAACCTTTCCTATGGAGACCAGCGCCGGCTGGAAGTTGCCCGCGCACTGGCCTTGCAGCCGCGCCTGCTGCTGCTCGACGAACCAACCGCCGGCATGAACCCGCGGGAAACCGCCGCAATGACCGATTTGACCAGACGCTTGCGTGACGAACTGAACATCACCATTCTGCTGATAGAGCACGACATGAAAGTCGTCATGAATATCTCGGACGCTATTACTGTGCTGGATTTTGGACAAAAAATTGCCGAAGGCCCCCCGGAACAGATACGCAACGACACACGGGTCATCGAAGCATACCTGGGCAGTGGAGCCGTTGCCGGATAGGAAAAAACCATGCTAACCCTTGAAAACATCCACACCTACTACGGACATATCCATGCGTTGAAAGGTATTTCTCTGACCGTCAATGAAGGGGAAATCGTGACGCTCATTGGCTCAAACGGGGCCGGCAAAACCACCACTCTGAACACCATCAGTGGCTTGAATAAACCACGCAGTGGGGAAATCATCCTCGATGGACGCAGAATAGACCACCTGGAACCCCACAAAGTTGCGCAGTTGGGCGTATCTCAGTCACCTGAAGGGCGCAAGATTTTTGGCCGCATGACAGTGCGCGAAAATCTGGAAATGGGTGCATTTAATCGTAAAGACAAAAAACAGATTCGCGATGACATAGAGCACGTGCTCGACCTTTTCCCCCGCTTGCGAGAACGGTTGGGGCAACTTGGCGGCACCCTCTCTGGTGGTGAACAACAAATGCTGGCAATCGGGCGGGCCCTGATGAGTCGACCACGTATTCTCTCGCTCGATGAACCTTCCATGGGACTGGCACCCATTCTGGTTGAGCAAATCTTTGAAATTATCGGCAACATTAACCGCGAAGGCACAACCATACTCCTGATTGAACAAAATGCGCAAATTGCCCTATCAGTCGCACATCGTGGTTACGTGCTGGAAACAGGAAGTATTGTCTTGCAAGGGCCAGCCAATGAACTGCTCAACAGCCCGCAGGTACGCGAAGCCTATCTGGGTGGCTAAAGGTCAGTGATGAGTCAACTAGAAAACAAAAACCCTTAAATAAAGGTAGGAAAAAATGCAAAAAGCTCAAGTATGGAAGCGTTTTTTGACCCCTTTGCGCTTTACTATAACCCTTGGTTTGCTGATCTATCTTGTCTGGCAAGCGGACCCTGTTCAAATCTGGCAAAAACTGCAAACCGTTCACCTATCCTGGCTCCTACTGGCAATACTTCTGCAGTTTGGCGGAGTGGCTCTCAGTTCATACAAATGGCGCATCATTCTCAGTGCTCGCAACCAGCAACAACCCTACAAATGGTTACTGGGGACCTATCTGGCCGGGCAATTTGCCAACAACTTCTTACCCACCGGTGTTGGTGGTGATGCCGTTCGCGCCGTCCAACTGGGCCGCAAAATAGGCAGCTATAGCCAGTCCAGCGCATCAATTTTTGTAGACCGACTGACCGGCTTCCTCGCGCTGAGCTTGATAGCAAACACCGCCCTGGTGCTCACCTACGGCGGATTTGCCGGATTTCACCTGACGGCTGCCAACCCGGCCGACCACGAATTCCTCAACGACACCATTCTGTTTCTCATAACCATCGGATTCACGCTGGCAGGAATTGCTGCGGTAGGCGGTTGTTTTGGTGCGCCCTGGTTCTCCAACACATTTGGCAAGCATCTGCCCGATTTTATCCGTAGCCCGTTGGAACGCATCGCGCAATCACTCTCAGACTATTTTCCCAAAGGGCGCACGCTTCTCCAGGTGCTCGTCCTCTCTTTCCTGTTCCAGTCGCTCTGGGTGATTATAAACTTTATATGTGGACAGGCATTGAATATTGATGCCCCTATCCTGATATACGCGCTTATTGCCCCTATCACCGACATCCTGGGACTGGTGCCTATCTTTGTCAACAACATGGGCGCACGTGAACTGGTCTTTACCTTCTTCCTCTTCTATGTTGGGGTGCCCAAAGCCACAGCACTTGCACTGGCATTTCTTATCCTGTTTGTACGTCTGGTCGTCAGTGCTTTCGGTGGGCTGGTTGTCTTGACGGGAGGAGCCAGTCTGCGCGTTACCCCTGTTCCAAAACCCAAAACACTCTCAGGCAAATCTGGTTAATCCGGTCTATGGATCCATCGCGCGGGTATCTGCAACTTGCTTCAGGCAAGCAAATACTCAAACGATATAGCACCCTGCTGGTCTCCCTGTTACTGCTGCTGCTGGCACTGGTGCCGCGCGTGCTCGACCGTGGTGATTTCGTCACCGTAGACGAAGCCTACCATTGGTTTGACCGCGTCCCCACCTTCCTGCAAGCCATACAACAAGGCGACTATGCCAGCACCAACATCGTGGGGCACCCGGGGGTGACGACCATGTGGCTTGGCTCAAGTGGACTGCTGGCGCACCAGCATCTCGTCGCCTTAAACTGGATACCGGATGCCCAGACCGCCCCGGCCCTCTATCGCGCCTTCCTGCGAGCACCCATAGGCATCCTCGCATCCCTCAGCATTGCCCTTGCCTACCCATTGCTGCGTCGCCTGCTGGGAAAACGTGTGGCTCTGCTGGCAGCACTCTTCTGGGCAGGCGAACCCCTGCTGATAGCGCATGCCCAACTCCTGCACCTGGATGCGCTGGTCACATCACTTATAAGCCTCTCGCTGCTGTCCGCCCTGGTCGCCTTTGGATTTGACACCTCGGACAATATTATGTCGAACCAAAAACGACCGACACAGTGGGGAATATTCGGTGCCTCGGCTATCACGGGAGGGCTGGCCTTGCTCACCAAATCCCCCGCAATCATCCTGCTCCCCATGCTTACACTTATCGCATTCATTGCCCCCCTCGCCCCGACAAAGCAACACAAACAGCAACAGGCATCGCCCGATAAACCAGTCGCCCCTTCCCTGCTTTACCGCTATGCACATTCTTTGCTCCTTTTGCTGGCATGGATGGGCATAGCGGCACTTGTCTGGGGAGCCCTCTGGCCGTTTGCCTGGGTGGATCCGCTGGGAGCCGTGCAACGGGTTATCGGGCAGGCTGCCCACGACGGTGGCGCACCGCATGGCTGGGGGAATTACTTCATGGGACGTGCCGTTGATGACCCCGGCCTGCTGTTTTACCCGGTCGCTCTCGTGCTGCGTATCGCCCCCTGGACAATGGTCGGGCTATTTGCGGCTGGCCTGGTTGCCTTGCTTGCCTTGCTGTCGAGTTTTTCCACTGGCAAAGCCCTCACCTCAAATCCATTTTTCCGCGGAATCGGGGTGCTTTCCAATCCGCCCTTCTCTCCCAGGGAGAAGGGGACGGGGGATGAGGGCAGGCGTGGGGATAAAGAGACATCCTGGCGTATAGTGCAGGTACTGACCCTTTCAGCCCTGGGCATGCTCATGCTTTTTGCCCTGCTGTTTCTCACCATGATGAGCATTCCTCCCAAAAAATTCGACCGCTATATCCTGCCCATATTCCCAATCCTCGATATCCTGGCAGCATACGGGCTGGTTGGAATGCTCAATATGCTGGTTGCCACGCAGTCCCACGCACATTCTCCCACTATGGATTCCGCAAAGGATACTGCGCGAACCAACACCAGACCGCCAGCCCAACGTGTTTGGCGCATCGGGTTGGCATGCTTCACAGTCGGGCTAATCGTCACCATCGCATGGTACCACCCGTATGAAATCGCCTACTATAACCCGCTCCTCGGTGGTGGATCCACCGCCGTCAAAGCTATTCCGGTGGGCTGGGGCGAGGGCTATGAGCAAGCAGGCGCATTCATCTCCGCCCAACCCGACGGCTGCGAACGTGCCGTAGCCACCTGGTTTATTCCTGTTTTCCGCACCTACTATGCCTGCAACCCCTGGCTGGTAGATATGGAGAAAATTTTTGACCCCGGCTTCGTGCAATATGCCGTGCTCTATATTGACCAGCTACAACGCCGCAATACACCAGCCGCCACCGCCTACTTACAACAAAACTTCGAGCCGCTGCACACTGTGCGCATCCACGGGATTGATTATGCATTTGTCTATGAACTCCCTCTGCCCAACGAGCACCAGATGAACGCAACCTTTGGCGATACAATCCGTTTGACAGGTTATGACATAGACCACCCCTCCCCACGCTCCAGCAACATCCTCACGCTGACACTGCAATGGGAACCGCTCAAGCCAATGCAGCAAGACTATGCGCTCTTCGTGCATGTGCTTGATGCAAAAGGAAACCAGGTGGCACAAATTGACGTGCCACCCGCGGGCCCCCCCGCACCAACCAGCACATGGCTTCTGCACAGCTATGCCTCCTGGCAACATCCCATCCCCCTGCCACCAGACATGCCGGCTGGAACCTACTGGATATCCATAGGTATCTACAACCCGACGAACTTTGCCCGCCTGCCCGTAAGCAGAACAACTGCCCCGCCGCCGAATGCACCAGACGATGGACCGGCCACATTGCTGCTCCAACCAATCACCCTTGACATTGGGAAGTAAGAGTTTGCCACCGACAACCTCCTACTTCCCGCAAGAATGCTGGGGACCTCCATCCTCAATGAGGTTCACCTGCGGTGGGCTTTGCTTTCGCACGGCGAAAAACACACGCAACCGCGTGCCACAGCTTTGTCGTGCGCAAGCAGCACACCAAACAGGTGTCACCTGTGGATGCGTGAGGGAACCAGGTTCTCTCACACTCCTCATTCTGGTGGGGTTTATTGTTTTTTCGACAAAGTCGAAAAAACAATAAACCCCACTGCAAAGCTGTGGCACGCGGCTCCATGCGTTCTTTACCGTGCGCAAGCAGCACACAAAACAGGTGAAACCTGTTGAGGGGGGGACCCCTCAGTCTCACATGTGGAGACTTTTTTGTAAACCGCTTTGCAAAGCGGTTGCGAGATACTGTAGCAGCGGCTTTTAGCCGCGGTCGCCACGATTTATGTCATGTCCCTCTCCGACAAGGAGTGTGGCTTGCAGACGCGGA
>CAYFVX010000016.1:0-15529 GCA_964346425.1 uncultured Chloroflexaceae bacterium
TGGCGTTCTTGGCGTCCTGGCGGTTTCTCTCACTCTTCAAACGTATCTGGTATCAGTTGCCCGATACCTGTCCACGGTCTACCGTCTACCGTCTGTAGTCTCCTTTACTGGGTAGGAAGTTGGGTTCAGGGTTTTGTACCTTTTCTGAACCCTGAACCCTGAACCCTACGGTGCGTTGACGGTCATCGTCCCATACATACCAGCCGCAAAGTGACCAGGTACCGTACAGATGTACATATAGTCACCGGCGGGCGGGGCTGGTATCTCCATCGTCTTTGTCTCGCCGGGCTGGTTGTTGACATAGTCTATAGCCGTATCCATCATGTCGTCGTTATCTTCGGGGATATAAAAGGTGTCAACATAGGTTGCTGCGGCATCATTAAAGGCTTCAGCACTGTCCATGTCGTCCGTATTGAGCAGGATGAAGTTGTGCTCCTGGGTCTGTGAGTCATTCGTAAACTCAATCGCCAGATCTTCACCTTCCGCAATCGTGGTTTCCAACGTTTCCTTGTCATACAGCAATTCCTCACCTTGCACGCCTATTTCTATCGTGTTGGCGCCACTGCCACCCGATGGGGCTGGTGCTTTGGGTGGGGCTGATGGTTGCCCACCACCGCCGCAGGCCGCAAGCACAAACGAAAAAACCACAAGTAAACTGCCAATGCGTACAAACTGTCTATTTCCTTTCAAAACGCTGTTCATCGTAACCCGAACTCCTTTCAGATTTTCTTGCAAAAAACATTTTTCTTTTTTGGTATTCCCTCGAAGATGATGTGTTTTTCCCATCATGTATGCAGGGATTCGCATGAGATGCGCAAAATTTTCCGCATCCACTCTGGCTACACTATCAAACGCTCCTCCTGGCACACGTTGCGAGAAATTGTCTCGTGAGCACATCCCTTGAGGAAATGCGTCTAACGGTATTTAGTAAATAAAATACTTATAATAAGTATAGAATATTTTTTATTCCTGTCAAGAAGAATTTTGGGGTGTGACAGATGTTTTTCCGCTCACGCGGAATTTGTACCACATTGCCCTTTCCAGCGGTATCAATGACTGCGGCAGGCGTCCGATGCTTGTCAACGGTCTCCGGTCCATCGCCTCCAGTCACTCTTTCTGAGCATTTTTACCCAGAGATCCCATGCGAATCTCCCTATCCACGACAGGCGTTTCTTGCGATGCACACTATGCTCCGATGGGATACCATAACAGACAACAGGTTGAATTTACCAGGAATCGAGGAGAGACGTATGCAAAAACAAACACCTTTTTTGCCCCAACGGGTTGATGCTCCTGATACAAGCTTCCAGCCACCACCGATAGAACTCCGCGATGGACGCTACCTGGCACGCTTTGCACACACACTGCAGGAAAAAGATACCGTGCTCCAGATGCGCTTTGAAATCTTCAATCGGGAACTGGGCGAAGGATTGGCTTCCTCTGAGCACACGGGCCGCGACCAGGACAAGTTTGATGAGATATGCCATCACCTCATCATCATAGATCAGCAAGCGAATGAAATTGTTGGGACCTATCGGCTGCAAACCAGCGAGATGGCGACCGTAGCGTATGGCTTTTATTCGGCGCAGGAATTTGATTTCACGACTATTCCAGCAGATATGCTTGCCGCAGGCGTTGAACTGGGGCGGGCTGCAATTACCCGTCCCCATCGCAAGACAAACGTCCTCTTTTTGCTCTGGAAAGGACTTTTGAGCTATATGATGTATTACCAGAAGCGGTATCTCTTTGGCTGCTGCTCACTCACCAGCCAGAATCCGGATGAGGGGCACTATGTCCTGAATTTGCTGAAAAAGCAGGGGGCGATGCATCGCTTCCTCTTCGTACCTCCTATGCCCGGCTGGGAATGCCAGCCCAATGAACGAGCAGCAACGGACATGGAACAGGTGCGCATCCCCAAACTGTTCAGGATATATCTGCTCTATGGGGCAAAAGCCTGTGGGCCACCTGCCATAGACCGACAGTTCAAGACGATTGACTATCTGGTGCTGCTGGATTCGCACCATCCAAACAAATATGCAAAGCAACTGATTGACAGTTTATAATAGGGGCGTATTGTCAGTCTGTAAGAACAATTATGGAGGAAAGCCCCTATGCGCAAAGTACGAGCAATGTTTCGCACGTCAGCATTCATCCTGTCAACGATCGGCTGGTATAGCCTCTGGTTTGTGGTGCAAAAATACGTCATCAGAACACGCTATGCTGCACTCAAATGGCGCACCACCGTCTTTCGGAACTGGGGAAAGACGGCAGCCAGAATAGCCCATATGCACCTGACCGTTGAAGGAACACCACCGGAACCGCCGTTTCTGCTCGTCACAAACCATCTCGGATACATGGACGTTATTACGCTTTTGACGCAACTGAATTGCACCTTTGTTGCCAAAGATGAAATCGAGGGCTGGCCGCTGCTTGGCTTCATGGGCAAAGACATGGAAGCCATCTATATTGATAGAACGACTCGTAAGGATATTAGCAGGGTGATTACTTTGATTGATCAGGCATTGCGGGAAAACAAGGGTATCGTTGTTTTTGCCGAAGGAACCAGCACACAGGGAGCCGATGTGCTGCCCTTCTTGCCCTCGCTGCTGGAACCAGCCGCCAGAATGCAACTGCCCGTCTGGTATGCCAACATCAGCTATCGCACGCCTCCTGGCGAAGTGCCGGCGCATCTCTCGGTGTGCTGGTGGGGAGATATGCGCTTCAAAAGCCATCTCGTCAATCTCTTTCGTCTCCCCTACTTTGAGGCAATCCTGACCTTTGGGGCAGAACCCATCTGCGAACCGCATCGAAAAACGCTGGCAAGGAAACTGCATGCTGCTATCAAAGAGCAATTTCACCCGGTTGTCATACTGGAGGAAAAAGACCATGCTCCGTGAAACCCAACGAGACCGCGAACATTGGATAGCGAAGAATATCGCTATGCTCAAGCAGGGAATTGATGTCCTTGCTGCTATAGATGACCATATCTACGCCAATGACCGGTTGCTGCCCGGTACGGATAGTATAGGAGCGCATACCCGCCACTGTCTGGAGTTCTACCAGTGCTTTCTGACCGGTTTGGAAGCTGGCATGATAGACTACGACCAGCGCAAACGAGATATACGGGTGCAGCAAGAACGGCTCTTTGCGGCAGAACAACTCAAAGCAACTATCGAACAACTTGCCCGACTTACCGAGCGGGACATCCAGAAACACCTGCTGGTAAAGACCGATCAACGCAACGAAAACGACGATGATATCATCTGGAGCCGTTCATCGCTGCAGCGTGAACTGCAATTTCTGCTGAGTCATACTATTCATCATTATGCCATCATTGCTATGCTGTTGCGTTTGCAGGGGTGTGATCCAGGGGAAGAATTTGGGGTTGCTCCATCTACGCTGGACTACTGGCACCAGCAACATGCGTATGCTGTTGCAGTGGCTTCGTAAGGAGGATCAACACCATGTGTACGGTCAGTTGGACGTATCAGCCGGGGGGCTACCAGCTCCTGTTCAATCGCGATGAACGCTCCTCGCGCAAGCCAGCCGAGCCGCCGGCATTGCGTGAGCAGAAAGGGGTGCGTTGTATCGTTCCATCTGATGGCGACTATGGAGGAACCTGGATTGGAGTCAACCAGCATGGGATGACCATTTGTCTGCTCAATCGCTATGACCAGCACGATGCAGCACAAGTTTATACCAGTCGCGGTTTGCTGGTGCTCGATATGCTTGATAGCTGCTCGTGCGAGCAGGTACTCAACCGTCTCTGTGTACTTGACCTTACCCTTTTTCGGCCCTTCACCATGGTGGTGCTTGCACCTGTTCCTCCCTCGCTGGTGTTGCACTGGACAGGCAATGAACTATGGGCTGAATATGCTGCCGAATCTTCCCGTCCGCTTATCTCGTCATCCTATGACCCCGCACGCGTCACAACTCACCGCAAACAACTCTTTCAGGATATGGCAATCACCCTCGGCGACATAACGCCTGCCATGCTGTATGCATTTCATGCAAGCCACCTGCCCGCCGCCAATGCCTATGCGGTCTGCATGCATCGCGAAGATGCGGCGACCAGGAGTTTGAGCTGGATAATGGTTGATGAGCACATGATCGCGTTTCTCTACCAGCCGCATCCGCCATGCCGCGAGTCCGGCACGCAGTTTATAGCACGTGATATCCCACTGGACTGGTATAAGCAACCTGCACTCCCACCGTTCGTGCAGGTTGTCAAGATGGAGGGACAGCGAGCATGAAACGTCTTTTACAATTTTTCAAAAAATGGCGAATCCCCATTCTCCTCGGCTATATCGGCTTACTTGTGCTCTCATTTGGGGTGCGCACCTGTCAGGCTGGTGAACTTGACCCGCGCAATGGCACAGAAACCATTGCAATGCAAGCGGTCAATCAGGGGCAGCAAACCAGTCAATCCATTCGCTTTGCTTATCGTGAGTATGCGCCGGCGGTTGCAACCGACCGTTTGCCCATCATTATCTTGCATGGAAGTCCTGGCACCAGCCAGCATATGACCCGCCTGGCACCCGCGTTTGCCAGCAAACATCGCGTTATTCTGCCAGATTTGCCTGGCTTTGGCAACTCTACTCGCGGTATTCCCGACTATTCTATCCAGGCGCATGCGCTTTATCTGCTGCAACTCATGGACCATCTGGGCATCCAGCGAGCACATCTGGTAGGCTATAGTATGGGTGGTGGCGTGGTGCTCAATATGTTTGAGATAGCCCCACAACGAGTTGCCTCCCTAACGATGCTGGCTGCTATCGGGGTACAGGAGCTTGAACTGCTGGGCGACTACCATCTCAACCACATGCTGCACGGGTTGCAACTGGCGGGCCTGACCTTGTTGTGCGAGGCACTGCCGCATATGGGGGTGCTGGACGAAGCGATGCTCAATGTTTCCTATGCCCGCAACTTCTTCGACTCCGATCAGCGACCCCTGCGCACCATCTTGCAGCACTATGCAGGTCCCATGCTTATTTTGCATGGCACCGACGACATGCTCGTACCCATAGAAGCAGCGTATGAACACCATCGCATCGTTCCGCAGAGCGAACTGCATCTGGTTGACGCCAGCCATTTCGTCCCTTTCAGCAACCCGCAATTGCTGGAAAGATCCATGCGTGACTTTATCGAACGAGTGGAGCAGGGCAACGCAACCGTGCGGGCAACCGCCGACCCGCAGCGCAAAGCACGAGCGGCCGAACCATTCCGCCCGGAAAAGCTGCCCAAAGTGACCGGCTTTGCTGCGGGGATGATTGCTTTTCTGTTTGGGGTTGCTACACTGGTGAGCGAGGACCTGGCCTCCATCTCGGCAGGGGTTATGGCATCACAGGGGCGTATAGATTTTTTTCTGGTTGCGTTTGCCTGTTTTCTCGGCATTTTTATTGGCGATATGCTGCTCTTCCTGGCAGGCAGATTTCTGGGACGCCCCGCCCTGACGGTTGCGCCCTTCAAATGGTTTATCAAGCCACAGGAGATAGACCGCAGCTCCGAGTGGCTGGCTCACAAAGGGTTGACGGTGGTTGCCTTGAGCCGGGTTATTCCTGGCGCACGGTTGCCCACCTATTTTGCCGCGGGGATGCTGAAAACCAGAGCATGGAGCTTTGCGGGCTATTTCCTGCTGGCTGCCGCAATCTGGGCACCCTTGCTCGTGGGGGTGGCAATGTTGCTTGGGGGCGAAGTACTTAAAACGGCGATACACTCTGGGCAGATGATTGTGCTCCAGGGTATCATGCTTATTCTCAGCATCTGGGTGGGGGCAAAGCTGGTATTGCAACTCGCCACCTGGCGGGGGCGGCGTTTGTTGATCGGTGCGTGGCGCAGGCTGACTCGGTGGGAGTTCTGGCCGCTCTGGGTTGTCTATCCGCCGGTGGTTGCCTATATTCTCTGGTTGGCTCTGAAGCATCGTAGCCTGACGCTCTTCACAGCCGCAAACCCGGCGATTCCGGGTGGCGGTTTTGTGGGCGAATCCAAAATAGACATTCTCACCCGACTGCGCGATGAGGAGAACTTCGTAGCACGGGCTGCGTTCATTCCTGCCAATATGCCCCTGACGGAGAAATGTGCATATGCAACCCGCTGGATGGCGGAAAACAACCTCGGGTTTCCCATTGTGCTCAAGCCGGATGTGGGCGAACGGGGGAGCGGGGTGGCAGTCGTGCGGAGTGCAGAGGAGTTGCAGCACTATGTACAGGAAGCAGTGGGCAACACGATCGTTCAGGAATACGTGGCCGGCCATGAGTTTGGCGTCTTCTACTATCGTTATCCTGGCGAAGAGAGGGGGCATATTTTCTCAATAACCGACAAACAATTTCCTCGTGTCACAGGCGATGGTGAGAAAACGCTTGAGCAGCTTATTTTGCAGGATGAGCGGGCGGTCTGCCTTGCACGCTGGTATTGCAGCAAAAATCAGGCCCGACTGGAAACTGTGCCGGCAGAGGGCGAAGAAGTCCAACTGGTAGAAATTGGTAGCCATTGTCGCGGGGCTATCTTTCTGGATGGCGAGAGGTACAACACACCTGCGCTGCAACAGGCGATAGACCGTATCAGCCAGCGGTTTGATGGCTTCTTCTTTGGTCGTTTCGATATCCGTGCTCCTTCGCTTGACGACTTTCAGCAGGGAACCGGGTTCAAGGTTATCGAATTGAATGGCGTCACTTCCGAAGCAACACATATCTACGACCCCAGGTATCGCCTCAGCGAAGCCTACCGTGTACTCTTTGCCCAATGGCGCGTCGCTTTTGCCATCGGAGCAGAAAACCGCAAGCAGGGTATACAACCTCTGTCTGTGGGCGCACTGCTGCGGCTGGTTTGGAAAAAGGGGCGCGGGGAGGATGAAACTGGCAAGAGCACGGATTATATTGGTGGCGAGCTCAATGAGCCGCACATATGAGAACCTACTATCTGTTGGGAAAATCCGGGCAAAGCCTCACGCAGAGGCGCAAAGCACGCAAAGAGGAGTGCAGGAGAAGGCATATGGACCAACAGATTTTGTGCGGAAACAGATTGTATGATGAACAAGAGAAAGGAAAAGAAACGATGTCATCGCCCAGAACACAAAATATCATAAGCTGGATTTTACAAATTGTTGTTGCCCTGATTTTGTTGCAGACGCTCTTCTTCAAGTTTACTGCAGCACCAGAATCTGTCTACATATTTACCCGTATCGGGGCGGAGCCGTGGGGCCGCCTTGGTTCTGGTGTCGTCGAGCTTATTGCGGCACTCCTTTTGCTGGTGCCGCGCACGGCTGCTATCGGTGCGTTCCTGGCGTTGGGGGTTATCAGCGGGGCCATCTTGAGCCATCTCACAGTGCTGGGTATTGAGGTGCAGGGTGATGGTGGGTTCCTCTTTGCGCTTGCGCTCGTTGTTGCGGCTGGAAGTATGGGCGTGCTCTTCCTGCGGCGTCACACTCTTCCACTGTATACCGCGGTGGTAGAAAGTCTGGGGATTAGCAAGCAGCATTCCAACGATGTGGCGGGGTGAAATTCATGGTATCATGAGCAAAATAATTGACAGGAAGGAACATGACCATGTCCACCACACTCAAAGAGGGGCAGACATATCGCTTGCCTGATGGCACAGAGGTTCTCTGTACGCAGGTCATCTATGGGGTGAAAAGCCCCGACCATAGCGTGATGGCGTGTGAGGTTGCGCCTATGGCAAAGGTAGAACTCTGTGGTTTCTCCCTGGAGAGCGCAGATAAGCGGGTTTTGCTGTCGGTGCATGCAGATGGCAGTATTGCGCAACGTACAGGTATTGAGCTAGAAGAATCGGAAGAAACGCAGCGTTCCGTGTGGAGGTATGGCGATTGGGAAAAAACTGATGTAACTATTGATGATCTGGAACCAGCCACCGAGTCGTGAGAAAGCGAAACATTCCATGTGCGAATGCCTGTGCGTTTTCGTCCTCTTTCTGGTGGCTGTGGTGGCTGCGCTTGTTATTTCCCACGGGAGTCCCCAGGTGGGCCAATTGAATGACCCGGAGATGGAACGTTTAATACATCAGGCGCAGGCCCAGATTCAGTATCCCTGGAAGACCAGGCATACACTGGCGGTTCAATTGCACCTGTTTCTAGTTGGCCTCATCGTTGCCAGTGGGGTTTTGCACGTGATGACAGTGGTCACAGGCATTTTGTAGCGCAAATACGAACACATTATCTCTTTGTTTGTGCTACCATGCAAAGCACGAGGTAGAAAAGCCACGCTCTCTTTGCACTTCTGCGTGTTTTGTCAACGTGAATGCAGAACAGAAACCCGCGAACGCTCCTTGAAAATATTGGCATCTCCTGACGTTCCGGACGTTCCTGGCAGTTCAAATGCAGAAATCTGCAAAGTCAGGCGTGGGACATATTGGAAGCAGAGCAATACAGGAAAAACTATGGCAGATGTTTTCCGGGAGAAACAGGTTGCCACCCTGCAGGCTGAAATTGATTTCCTCCGTCAACGCATTACCGAGCTAGAAGAAACCGTTGTCTCGCTCACTAATGAACGCAAGAATATTGAGGAGGCGTATCGCCTTCTGGTGGACCATTCATTCCAGGCGTTGGTTATCTATCAGGACAATCAGATTGTCTTTGCCAACCCGACGACTTCGCATATAACTGGCTACAGCCTGGATGAATTGTATGCGATGACGGAGGATGATGTTCTGGCATTGATTCATCCTGAAGACCATGAACGCATAGCTGACTATGTCCGTGCGCGTCGGGAGCAAGATACCTTCCTTTCGCAATATTCGTTTCGGATTTTTCGGAAAGATGGCGAAGTGCGCTGGCTGGAAGAATTGGTGACGCTGACAGAGTATCGGGGGGTTCCTGCAATCCAGAGTGCTTATATTGACATCACCGCACGAAAACGGGCAGAAGAGACGTTGCGCTGGAGTTTTTCTCGTCAGGAAGTCTACCAGCGCATGTTGGAGCAGATAGAAACCGCTCACCGCAACCTCGAGCTCAAAAACCGCGAACTGTATGAAAGTCAGTCGTTTCTGCACGCCATTATTGAATATTCCCCCGCCATTATCTTTGTGAAAGATCTGCAGGGGAAAACCCTGTTGATCAACCAGCGAGGGGCTGAACTGCTTGGGCGTGAACGGGAGGATATTATTGGCCGAAGCGATACCGAGTTGTTTTCCCCGGAACTTGCCAGGAGCTATCGCGCAGATGATCAGCGCATTATAGCAACGGGTCAATCACTTGAGGTTGAAGAGGTGTTTTCGGATGATCTGCCCCCCCAGACATTCCTTTCCGTCAAATTTCCTCTCTATGATGAGCAAAAGAAAATCCACTCCATCGGCGTTATCGCGACCAATATCACCGAGCGCAAACAGACCGAGGAAGCCTACCGCACGCTGGTTGAACATTCGCTGCAGGGATTTGCTATCATCCAGGACTATCGCTATGTGTTCATCAATAAGATGGTGACGGACATCAATGGATATACCGCGGAAGAACTGATGGCAATGTCTTTCGAGGACATGGTTGCACAGATATATCCCGACGATAGAGCCAGCTTTGTACAGAATATCCAGAATCGTATGGATGGTATTCCTGTTCCATCGCGCTATGAAATACGGATATTGCGCAAGGATGGTTTGACGCGCTGTATAGAGGTGTATGCAGCACGAACGCTCTATCGCGGACGACCTGCCATCCAGGTCGCCACAGTAGATATTACCGAGCGCAAAGAGGCCGAGATGGCTCTACGCGAAAGTGAGGCACGCTATCGCAGCATTTTTGAAAATGCAACGATTGGGATTTTTCAATCTACGGTTGAGGGACAATTGATCGCGATTAACCCGGCCTATGCGCGGATGCTTGGCTATGAGACGGTTGCCGAAGCGATGGCTATGATCCGCGATGTCGCAGAGCATCTCTATGTCGAACCGTCGCGGCGAGCAGAAATTGTGCAAATGGTATTGCAGCAACAAGAAACGACACGCTTTGAAAATCGCTATCGGCGTAAAGATGGCAATATCTTGATCGCCATGCTGAATGTCTGGGCTGTGCGTGATGCGCAAGACGAGGTTCGCTATCTGGAAGGTTTTATTGAAGATATTACCGAGCGCAAGCAGGCAGAACGAGCGCGTGAGGCTGCATATGAACGCATGAAGGAGATGAACCGCCATCTGCAACATAGCCGTGATGTCTTGCAGACCATCATCAATGGTATTCAGGATGGGTTGGTGTTGCTCAATCGTGAGGGTGTGGTTGTCATGACCAATACCCCGATGGCTACGTTTTTTGCCAGCACACCGGAGGACATGACGGGACGTTCCTGGGAAGCGTTATCTACCATGAGAGAGCCGCCGTTCCCCGGCAAACTACCACTCTATACCCTGCGTGACGGACAGCCCCGGCGTCGCCGCGAGCGGTTGACGCTGGCTGATGGGCAGGTCCGTATTCTCGATATGCAAACCTTCCCGCTGGCCGGGCTTGAGCAAATGACCGACCAGGTGATTTTGCATATTGTGGATATTACCGAAACCTTGCAGCTCGAAACGCTGATGATAGAGAATGAACGGTTTGAAGCAAGTGGCAGACTTGCGGCTACGGTGGCGCATGAGATCAATTCGCCGTTGCAAACTATTCGCAATTTTCTCTATCTCGCGGAAGATGCATCCGATCCGCAACATGCCTCCTACCTGACCCTCGTGCGTGAAGAGATTGACCGCGTTGGAACGATTGTGCGGCAATTGCTGCATCTCTTTCGCCCGGATGCGACCAATACTGCGCCGGTGGATATCAATGCGCTGATTGAACGTATTGCTTTGCTGATGAGTGGTACGCTGGCAAAGCATACCATAAGCCTTGTTTCGCAGCTTGAGCCAGATTTGCCATTGATACAGGGGCGTGCGCATCAATTGACGCAGGTCTTGTTAAACCTTATCACGAACGCTATTGATGCCATGAGCGCGGGGGGGACCCTGACAATACAAACGCGAACGGCCAGCCAGGACCACGCCCATATTGCATTGGTAGGGCAACTCAATGATGCGGGTGAACAGCAGACCCTTGCAGATTTGATGCCTGCATTGCTGATAGAGATACGCGATACCGGTCCGGGGATGACGTCAGATATCCAGCAGCGGATTTTCGAGTCGTTCTTTACCACCAAACCCCAGGGTACGGGACTGGGGCTGGCTATCAGTCAAAAAATCGTCCAGCAACATCATGGCGCGATTCTTGCCGAAAGTATTGCGACAAAAGGGAGCACATTTACGATTGTTCTCCCGCTGGTTGAGCGGTGAACGACTGGTATATCTTTACCCTTTTTTAACCATTTCTTATCCTTTGCATGCTTTTCTCACCGAAAACTACTCGAAACCTCTCCAGCGTGCTATGCAAAAGAGCAGTAAGATAAGAGCAGAAATACATGCTCTTTATCATCCTGTACCCATAACCTCGTGAAATCGAGAAAGCCCCTGGATTGCCGGTGGCTCGCTTTCACAATGCCGGACGGTAGTCTCTCTTTATGCGTAACCGTATTCTTTTTATTACGGCCAATACTCACAAAACCCACACGATCCAGGCTGAGCTCCAGTGCTATGGTCTCACTGTTGAGACTCTCAATATAAAGCGGGCAATTGAGGCTATTCCGGTCTATGCACCTGCAGCAATAGTGTTGGATATAGATCATCAGCACGCAAATATAGACCGCTACCAGGTATGCCAGCAAATTGCGAGTAATCCAATGACTGACCACATCCCCGTTATTTTACTCATTCCCTCTCATGAGCGAAATATGCTGATTGAGCCTGTGCAAACAGGGGTGTATGATTCGGTAACCAGCGATTCGTTCGCTATCCGCAATCTGATAGAAGTCATGCGAACATTGAAACTCTTGTAGAAACAGGCACGCTCTGCTGTACATTCGCGTATTCTGTGGTAGCATGGGGGCATGCAAGTGGGCAGTCTTTCCATGCGCATAGAAATACATATCTTGGGCTTCATACAGCGATGTTTTGGACGTGGTGGATGGTTCGAGAAGTTTTAACGATTGGGTCGTCAAAACGTTCCAGCCGACGATTTGGGTATGCATCTTCTCAACAGATTTCACCTGCGGTGAGCACCGCCTCGGAGAATTGAGCAATGACTCAGTTTCGTGCCAACAATAGTCTTGAGTCATTGCAAGCGGAAAATAAAAAGCTACGGCGTCAGATCGCCAGAATGCAAGATGATATTACCGAATGCAAATGGACGAAAGAGGCGTTACGCGCAAGTGAACAGCGTCTCCGAACGATTATCGAGCACAATATTGATGCTTTGATAGTCAGCCGCGATGGGATTATCCGCTTTGTCAATCCCGCGGCCGAGGCCATGTTTGGGCATATTGCAGAAGATTTCCTGGGCCAGGAAATAGGTATAGCCCTTGCCACCAATGGCTGCGTGGAGGTAGATATTCTGCGCAAAGATGGAAGCCGCGGTGTTGCTGAGATGCGGGTGGTTGAAATCGAATGGGAGCATATGCCCGCAAGTCTAGCTTCGTTTCGTGATATTACCGGGCGCAAACAGGCTGAAGCCGCTTTGCAAAAGGCGCATGACGAACTTGAAAAGCGTAGCAAACAGTTGGTTCAGGCCAATCAGGACCTTCGGCGCAGTCGAGATTTGCTCGATACCATCTTTAATAGCATCAACGATGGGTTGTTGCTGGTTGATCGCTCGAACCATGTGCTGGCTGTCAATCGTGCAATGACTCTGTTGCTGGAACGTCGGCCGGAAGAAGTGTTGAACCACTCGCTGGCGGATATTTTTCGTGCCTGTCAGTACGAAAAGCGAGGATTGGATGATCTTTTCCCGACGAACTGGATTTTGCAAACGTTCAAAGATGGATGTTCCCGCCGCCATCGTGAGCGTATTGCCTGTGCAGGAGGTAAGACCTGTGTGCTGGATATGCAAACGTTGCCTATCTTCGATAGCCGCCAGGAGGCAGCGCAAGAAGTTGAGCAGGTTGTGTTGCATCTCGTTGATGTGACCGAAGACCTCAAGGTAGATGCGCTGATGATTGAAAATGAACGTTTGACTGCAACCAGGAAGTTGACAGAAATTGTTGTGCATGAAGTGAACAGTCCTCTGCAGACAATTGTCTCCCTACTTGGGATGTTACCAGAAGCGAACCCGGAGGAATATGAAGCCTACCTTGCATTGTCACGTGATGAAATCAAACGTATCAGTTTGATTATGAACCAGTTGCGCAATGTGTATCATGACCCGCCAGATACCCACCTACCAGTTGATATCAACAGTCTGGTCGAGCGGGTGCTCCTCTTGATGAGTGGCAGACTTGCGCGGCAGCATATTCAGGTTGAGCAGGATCTGGCAAAGGATCCGCCACGAGTAACGGGGCGTGCAGATGAGTTGACGCAAGTGTTGCTCAATCTGGTATCGAATGCAATTGAGGCTATGCCTGATGGGGGCAGGCTTGTGATTGAGACCACTACGGATAGTGCGCCGTCACTCTCTTCGCCCGATCTGCATATGCAAGATGAGCCAGCCTTTTTGCGGATTGGGGTGTCGGATACGGGACCGGGGATCGATCCAGATGTGTTGCCACAGATTTTTGAGCCATTCTTTACGACCCGGGAGCATGGCTCCGGTGTTGGCCTGTTTGTCAGCCGGAAAATTGTTGTGCAGCATGGAGGAACCATTACGGTGCGTAATCGCCAGCAAAGAGGTGCGACTTTTCTCGTGATGCTTCCGTTAGACAATCAACGGAATGAACGACCAGCCTTGCTTTCTGAGGACAGAGTATGACCGAAAAGCATGTGTTACTTGTGGAAGATCATGCGCAGACGCGACAAATTCTCGCGCTTGTTTTGCAAAAAGCTGGTTACCGGGTTACCCAGGCAAGTGATGGGAAGCGAGCTTTAGAATTGCTCAACGAACAAGAATCTGCACAGTCTGGCTACGATGTGGTGGTAACAGATATTGTGATGAGTGGAGTTGATGGGGTGCAGGTTGCCCGCGTTGCTCGCCAGCAAGCTGAAGCCCCAGAAGTTATTTTGCTGACGGGGCATGGAACCCTGGAGACGGCGATGGAAGCAATTCGGGCGGGGGCTTTCGATTATTTGCTCAAGCCGTGCGAGAATGAGCAAATTCTTGAGCGGGTGGCCGCTGCTTACGAACATCGCAAACAAATAATCCGACAGATGCGCGAGAGCCAGATGCTCCATACGGTGACTGAGATATTGAAGAGCACGCAAGAATATGCTGAAACACCTGAGCCGGTCAAACCTTCGCTGGTTGCATCAGATTCCATGACTGATATGCCAGACGTGCAACCCAATGAATCGAAAAAACGCTATATCTGTATTGGGAAACTCTGTATTGACACCTATCGCCACGAAGTCTGGTTTGACAACGACCAACTGAGCGTCACGCCCAGCGAGTATATTATCCTTGATTGCCTGGCAAGTATGCCCGGCCGGGTGGTATCGTTTGGCGATATTGTGCATTGTACGCGTGGCTATCGGGTAGATGATGCGGAGGCAAAAGAGTTGTTGCGGCAGCATATTCTGAATTTGCGCAAGAAATTGGACCGTCGCTATATTGTCAGTGTTTATGGGGTGGGGTATATGCTGGTTGATCCGGAAGAGGAAGAACGTTCTGCAACGTAAGCCACGATATCGGGGTGCGCATCCCCGGTGATGTCCTGCAATACAAGATGGTTCCATTGTCCCGTCGGTGATTGCCATTCCTGCTGAAAGCCCCAACCATGCCAGTGCCAGACCGAAAGCACTTCGCCCATATCGCCTGGCTTGCGCCCGCCTTCCAGGACCACCAGTTCCTGCTCGCCATCAGCATCCAGGTCGCCCACGGCCAGGTCTTGAATAAAGCGATGGGTGGCAGAGCCGCCCCAGATAATGCGGTAATGTCCGCCTCGCCAGCCCATGAGAAAGGGATGGGAGCGTATGGTGCCACTGGCATCGGGTTTCCAGAGCAGCAGAAGGTATTCGATACGTCCATCATTGTTCGGGTCGCCCACATCCAGACGACCGATATGCCAACTTTCCGCCTCATTTTGCCAGAGGAGCGGTGCATTGTCATCAGGAAGGCCATCATACACGCGGACAACCCCCTGGGTATCTCGAACGGCCCAGACAGGTTGACCATCCCCACGCAGGTCGGCAGAGCGTTTGTCAGGACGAGGAGCAAGCTCTATGCTGCTGGATATATCTACCGGTTGAGCATCTTTCCCATTCCAGTCCCATGCATCAAGCGATGTGGTGTTGTGAGCAGAGGGAGTAGGCGGTGTATCAACGGTGGTTGATTGATGGGGAGATGGAGCGGTGCATGCTGCCGTAGTGAGAATGCAGAGCAAAAGCACCAGCAACAGGAAAGGTTGGCTGTATTTTGTAATCATAAATCTTTTGGGGCGTAGCCTCCTCAATGGGTGTCACTTATGGGTGTGTAAGGGAACCAGGTTCCCTCACGCTCCCCATTCTGGTGGGGTTTCTTGTTTTTTCGACGACGTCGAAAAAACAAGAAACCCCACTCCAAAGCTGTGGCACGCGGCGGCGT
>CAYFVX010000017.1:0-15329 GCA_964346425.1 uncultured Chloroflexaceae bacterium
CGGATAAACGCAATCGCCGCTTCTGGATTGGGCGAATAAGCCGAGACCGCCAGTTGCCAGCCCCCAACCGTCCCGACACTTCCATTGCTGCCAGCATGCGGCAGCGGTGCTACATCAAAACGTCCGCGGATGGGAGAATCGGCGGCATTACCCATAGCATAGGCATACGGCCAGTTGCGCATAAACGCCGCATCGCCAGACTGAAACAACTCCCGCGCATCTTCCTCGCGGAAGGAAACGACCGTTTCTGGGGCAATCGTGCCTATCCACCCTTGCGCACGCTGCAGTGCCTGTTGCGCCACTGCACTATCTATGGCAACCACTCCATCCTCAATAATCCGCCCCCCATGCGAAGCGATCCACTCGAGCGCATTGCACGTCCCGCCCTCATAGGCAGCCGCCTGAAACACAAAACCGGCGAAGTTAGCATTGCCGGCTGTCTGCTCACCCTCCTGGATTGTCTGTGCCATCGTTTCGAGTTCGTCCCAGGTTTCCGGCGGGGCAGCAAACCCATACGTTTCGAGCAGGTCGGTGCGATAGTAGAGCATCCCAAAATCGCCAAACTGCGGCATAGCAATCAGGCGTCCATCAATCGTATTGTTTTCGATAATGCCTGAAAAATGTTGCGCCGCGTCTTCGCCCAGAACAGGTTGGAGATCCACCAGATGCTCAGCAAAGGACGCCGGCCAGACAATATCCAGAGCCAGCACATCAATATCGGGCGACTGTGCTTCAAACAACACTTCGTACACGGCATAATCTTCCGTCGTATCATCCGACTTTGGCACGAAGTTGACGATAATACCAGTCTCTTCCGTAAACCGCTCAATAAGCATGTTGTCCAGTTCCGAACCAACACCAATTTGCCCGCTATAATAATTCACCGTCGTGCCGCTATACTGGCTGGCTGCCTCAGCATTCGAGACGGGGGGAGCAGGAGCAATCTCTTCAACCGTGGGAGTATTGTCTTGCTCCGATGCATCTTCCGATTCCGATACTATAACCTCGTCCGACGTACCAGAATCTTCCGCTAACGTCGGAGTTGCGGTTACTACCTGGTTGTCCTGCGAAGCAGGCTCTGGCTGCTTCGTGCATGCACCGAGCAACACTGCCAGCATGACAAGCAATACCCCACCCTTCTGGAGCAAAGATGACATAGCCTTCCTCCATCATTCATCACAATACACGAGGAAAAAATCTGCTGGTAATAATGGTATCATATTTCAGGGAGCAATAGTCCTATCTGGAAGATTGTGGACAAGAACCTCCCGATTTCTCCCGTTTTGTGGAGGGTTGGGGTGGAGATTCGGTCGTTTCACGCACTTTTCTTCTTCAAAAGGGCTGGCAAAGTCTGGCGTATCTCAGCAACCGTCTCCTTCTCAATAAGCCACAACGAGCCGGCGTAGGCCAGCAAACCAACCACCATCCCCGCAAACAACTGCACCAGCGAAGGAGCCTGCGCCAACAACAACAACGTCCCGATCACCACCGCACTCATCAACGCCCCACTAACCACCGAAGGACGCAGGGCCCGCGGAATCTCATAAAATGGTATCCCGATAATACGACAGGCCACATACATCTCTATCACACTATTGATGGCGGCCACAACCACATGCACCCAGGCAGCCGCTTCAATTGTTCCCACCACTGTGACTGCCCAGTAGAGACCGGGAATGGTCAAGAGTATCTGAACCAGAATAATCTTGTTCAAAATACTCAATCGGCCCTGCGCTTTATACACATCACCAGAATGAAACGAGAGCGAAAATATCATGGACGAAAGAGCCAGCAACCGCATCACCGGAATAGCCTCAACCCACTTATCGGTAAAAAATGCCAGCACAAATGGCTCAGTCACCAGCATTATGCCAAACCCAAGCGGTACCGTCACCAGCGAAACATAGCGGGTTGTCGCGATAAAACCCTTCCGAAACATATCGGGATCATCACGCACCTTCGTATAGGCTGGAAAGATGACTCTGGCAATGATGGTGCAAAACTGAATAATGATCATTTCCGGGATACGAAACGCAATCGTATACACCCCAAGCGCAACCGCTCCCAAAAACCGTCCAACAAACAAATAATCTGCATTCAATTGCAAAATAGACAGGCCATCAACCAGCAACGAACCCGTGCCATAAGAGAGAATAGAGCGAGCCAGACCTGGCACAAAGCGAAAGGAGGGACGCCAGGGAACGATAATCCAGAGAATAATTCCCCAGATAATCACGCCACCTATCTGACCGATAATCAAACTCCAGGCCCCAAACCCCAGCAGCGCAAGCGTAATGGCAATCACACCCCGGCTCAGTGCGCGACCAATATCCGGAATAGCTTTGCGATCAAATGCCAACCCCTTCTGTATCAGCGCATACTGCACACTTCCGAAAGCAGTCAACGGAAAAGTTAGCGCAAGCACCCGCACCACTGGCACCGCACGAGGATCTTGAAAAAAAGCCCCGGCCAGTGGGGCAACCAACCAGGTTATGCCATAGAGCGAAAAACTCACCAGCAAACCAAGCCAGAACGCGGTATCCGAGGCTTCTTTGCTATCCTCGTGATAGATGAGGGCTGGCCCAATACCAAACTCATTCAGCACATCCAGAAAGCTAATAACGATAATGGCATAGCCAGCCACGCCAAAATCCTCCTTGGAGAGAAGACGTGCCAGGATGACCGTGCTGATAAAAACCAGCACCCGCCCACTATAATATGAGGCATAATTCCAGACTATACCGCGCATCGTCGCCTGAAGCAATTTCACCGCAATACCCCTGCCCTTTTAAGAGATTATGAACGCCGTTTGACCCGCTGCCAGTTCGTTGTCTGACTCCGTTTCAGAAACCGATAGAGCCCAATCAATGCAGCAATATTGCTGTTGACCAGGAAGGTGGGCAGATACAGGATCTTCCCAACCATCCCTGAACGCTCGGTTCGATTGCCAACATAGGCAAGCCCATAAAAGAGGGCTTGCAGCAGCAGCAGCATCCAGTTGAATGGTGGAACCAGATGCAACAGCCGATATTTTTGCTCTCGCCTGGGGAAAAGCACCGCAAGCACATTGCTCACGAGAGCCACAATCATCGCAAAAGGAACCAGCGGACGCAAGAACTTATGCGAAATAACCTGCCATGTCACCATCGGACGCTTGAAGGGCAAAATCTGAGGAGCCAGCGTAATCGCCTGATAACGACCAGCGACAATCCGTGAACGACGGGCCACTTCATCCTGCGCACTGGCCGAAACACGCTCGAATGAACGTGCCTGCGGAGCATAGATGACATTGTACCCCCGTGCAATAAGGCGCATTCCCATATAAAAATCATCATTGATCACTGTATCTGGCGGAAGCTCAAACAGCTCACGCCGCAATGCCAGAATCTCACCCGCCATACCGGTGCAACTTCCGATCTGGCTTTCGGCCGATTTGATAAACGACTCGTACTTCCAATACAACCCCTCGGAATCACCCAGACTTCCATCCCCCTTGATAATCTGCTTTGCGCCACTGACTGCGCCCACGTCAGGGTCGCTAAAAGGTTTCACCAGTTCGCGCAACGTATCTGGCGCATACATATTATTGGCATCGGAAAACACGACAATATCACCCTTTGCCTGCGGGATAGCACGATTGATAGCGGCCATCTTGCCCCGCCGCGGGGGGCTATAGCTCAACTCCACCCGCGTATCGGTAAACTGTTGCACAATCTCTGGTGTGCGGTCGCTTGAGCCATCAGCCGCCACAAGGATTTGCAGGCGGTGAGCCGGATAATCGAGAGCCAGGCTATTTTCAATCTTCTGGGCAATGACTTCTTCTTCATTATAGGCAGCAATCAAGAGCGTTACGAATGGTGTGATATCGGGATAGGGGGGTATCTTTGGGCGCAACCGCGAAAGAATTGCCAGCAGCAACGGATAGCCAGCATACGTATACAGAATAGACAAGACCGACAGCCAGAAAACTTTTGCGTTCATAAGACAAATCCTTATTTTGCTCCCTGTTGATAGACTTCTAACGTCTGAGAAATCATTTTTTCTGGGCTAAAGCGTTGTTGACACAGGTCAAACCCACGTTGCCCCAGATTCTTCCTTTCAGCCGGATGATTATACAACCAGCCGATACCCTCAGCCAGAGCTTGCGGCTGCTCTGGTGGCACAAGATAGGCCGTCTGCTTGTGGGTGAGCAACTCTGCCATGCCTCCAACCTCCGTTACCAGCAACGGCACACGCAACGCACTTGCTTCCAGGAGTGCAAAGGGTAACCCTTCAGTCAAAGATGCCATGCAAAACACATCGCTGGCACTCAGCAAATCTGGAATATCGCTGCGAAAGCCAGCAAAATGCACATAGTCCAGCATCCCCGACTGCTGCGCCTGCGCCTCCAGGGTTGCTCGTGAACGCCCATCACCGACAATCAAGCATCGCACCTGCGGCTTATGCAGAATAATCTGGCGAAGAGCTTCTAGCAGATAGGTATGCCCTTTGACTGGCTCAAGCCGCGCCACACTGATGATAAGAAAGATATCCTCTCCCCAACCAAGTGATTGCAGAAGCGGATGATGACGTCCCAGAGCTGAAGTATCCGGCACACGTAACCCATTGGGTATCAAGGACAATTGTCCGGGGGGGATTTGAATATTACGTAAATAGGCATGCACACTTTCCGAGACAGCAATGCACTGGGTACCACTTCTGGCATTGAGGCGCAAAACACCTTCATACGCACGCCCTTTCAAAGAATTATTGTGTTCGTTGCGATAATTACTATGAACCGTAGCGATATGCCTTGTTCGACGGCTCAGGTAGGCAGCCAGCAACCCCCAGAACTGCGACTGTGGATTGTGCGTATCCAGGAGGGTAAAACCATGCCGCCGAATAGCCCGAAATAAGAAAAGCGCAATACGTGGATCGCTTCGGCGAAACGGCACGGGCAATACATTGAACTGTTCAGCCACCAGTTTGGCATGCAAAGGAGAGCCTTTCAAGGTAGCCACCGCATATGGATGTATCCCATGAAATGCACGTGCCAGTTCAATGACCCGTACATCTGCCCCTCCAAACCGCTTCGCCAGATCAACAATCAATACTGGACCCATACGTTTATGGTCTCCCCAATAGCTTCACCGCAAAGCGAGAGAGCGTATCTTTATGGCTGATAGCAATGCGTCGAATAGCCATTGGCTCGTTGCGAACTTGCACTGGACTTGCAGGCCCATGCAACAGCGTAAAAGCCACCTGAAAGCCTTCCTCGCGTAACATGTCCTGCACATCGCGGTTGAAATCGCTTGCCAACCCATTGGTATAGGCAAACGAAAGCACCGGCTGACCGGTCTCTGCTTCAATACGTGCTCTTGAGCCGGTTGCCTCTTCGCGGGCTTTTTCGAGCGGGATGCGGGTCATAATCGGGTGGTCCTGCGTATGCGCTCCCATCGTAACCCGCTGGCGAACCATCGTTCGTACCTGTTCCCAGGTCAAGAACATATCTGCAAACCGCTGCTGGTCAACCGTTATCGCAAGTTTTTGCGGCAATTCCTGCACGGCCGCACGCTTTTCATACTCTGGTACCTGCTTCAACGCCTCAAGATACTGGCGCATCACCCTATTTCGTTCGCCAGGAGCATGCCAGTTTTTGCGTCCCACCAGGGGGAGTTCAGCCTCGCACAGGGAGGTATGAAAAAAGCAATACGCTACCAGATCCCACCAGAAAGGTTGAGTATTCTCGATAGCATTGGAGGTAAGGAAGATCACCGCAGGAAGGTTACGCTCACGTAGGATGGGAAACGCATTGGTAAAATTATCACGGTAGCCATCATCAAAGGTGATAAGCACAGGAAAGCGGGGTAACTCGGCCTCGCCACGAAGCCAGGCCAGCAAATCATCCAGTGCAATTACATTGAACCGTTCACGAATAAAATCCATCTGCTCGGCAAAGTCTTCTGGCGACGCGCTGACGTTTGGTTTGAACGTGTCAAAATCAGAGGTATGTACATCGGTGATACGATGATAGGCAAGAACAAACAGCGAACGCATATGTACTGCATACATAGCATCAAAAGCACCGGTTTCCAGCAGCAGGTGCCGTATTTTTTTGAGCATAAGGAGCCATCCCTTCAAGCTTCTAGCGTGCGATTGCGCAAAACATCCTGATAGATACCAACAATTTTCTCCGCAATGGGCGTCCAGGAATACCGTGTTTCAGAAAGATGGCGTGCATACGCTCCCATCTCTGCTGCTCGCTGCGGGTCATTCAGCAACGACAGAATCGCCTGCGCCAATTCCTCCGGTGCTTCGGCGGGAACGAGCAATCCGCTGGCACCATCTTCTACCGCCTCTGGCAAGCCTCCAACTTTTGTTGCGATAACCGGCCGGCCAAACGCATAGGCCACCTGCAATGCCCCGCTCTGCGTTGCATTACGATAGGGATAGACGACCATCTGCGCCAGTTCCATCAGTGGGCCCACCTCACCAAAAGGGATGTAGCGTGCGTCAAACGTCACTGCATCGCTTATCCCAAGTTCTTCCGCCAGATCAGTGAACTCTTGCATAGTAACATGCTTCAGCGGAAAGCCGGCAATGATCAAGCGAGCATGGGTTTGCTCCCGCACCAGCGCAAAAGCGCGGAGCAGTTCTGGCAAACCTTTGCTTGGCGTCAGGGTGCCAAAGAACAACACCACCGGCTCATCAGGACGTAGCTCATACCGCTGGAGCAAATCTACATCCGGTGCCATCTCGCCAGCCACTTTCAAAAACATCGACTCATTGCCATGCGGAATAATATGCGTATATTCCGCCGGCACGGGAAACAACGAGAGAAACCGCTTGCGGTTTTGCTCGCTATGAAAAAAGATCACCGAAAAATTGTCATACACACTGGCATACAGGCGGTTTGCCAACAATGCAACCGTCAGGTTCTCCTGCTCACGCAACTCAAACTCATGGCATACTTGCGTGAGCACAAAACCATGCCGCCGCAAGCGTGCCAGAAAGAACGCCTCAAAGGGAAAGTTTATCTTGCCAAACTGGATAACATCTGGTCGCTGGCTGATGAGGTAATTCGTCATACTGTGCCAGGCATAGACCAACCGCATTGCCCGTACTCCCCGCCGCATTGTCCAGAACAGTTTACGGCCCAGGCGCACCAGCGGATTGGAAGAACCAGCAGACCGGGAAGATTGAAAATGCTTCCACAACTGCATGCGCTTCTCCAGGACAAAGTTACGCGGGAACTGCTCCAGTTCATAATCCGTCGTAGTAACCAGCGTCAATTCAACCTGCGGCTGCTCTTGCAACGCCGAACAAAGTTGATAGGTATAGTGCGCCAGGCCACCGCTCCCATGAACTTCCACTACAAAAAGTTTCATCGTCGCTTGCGTTTTCTCCTCTCTTCCAGAAGTTGCAGATACACGTCTCCCAGACGCTGTGCCTGTTTCCGAATATCAAACCGTTGTCGGGCAATATCCAGACCGGTTTTGCCCATACGCTCTGCCTCATCCGGGTTGCGCAGCAACCGCACACAGGCATCCACCAGTTGCGCCGGCTGCGCCGGTTCCAGCAGCAATCCATTGCGCTCGTGCTCCACCATCTCTGGCACTCCCCCAACCTGGCTGGCAATAATCGGCTTTTGCGCAGCCATCGCCTCCGCCAGCACGGTAGGGAGTGCTTCGGTCAATGTCGGCAGCACAAAAATATCACTCATCGCCAACAACGACGGAATATCGCTGCGTGCCCCGGTAAAAAGAACGTTTTCCGTAATCTGCTTTTGCTGAACCAGCTCTTGTAACTTCGCTTCATGTTCGCCACTACCCACCACCACATACACTACGTCCGGTACTGCCTGCACAATGGCCGGCAGAGCTTCGAGCATATACTGAATACCTTTGGGCGGACGAAGCACCGCTACCGTTATCAAAACTGGCGCATCCTGCGCAATACCAAGTTCCTGGCGCAACGCACGCGTTGAATCTTTCGTACAGGCCGTAAACGGGTCAAGGTAAATACCATTGTGCAGGGTGATTGTTTTGTCCGCGGCAAAACCCGCCTGCTCGATATAATACCGGCGGGTTTGCTCAGATACGGCAATGACGCGATCACTGGCGGCTTTGAGCACCCATTGCATGACTTGATCGCGCCAGTATCCACGCACTTTTTTGTCTAAATTTCCGATAGTATGTAAAGTACAAACTGTTGGGATATCGAGGATTTTTGCCGCACTGCTGCCGAGAATGTTGGCAAATTGGAGTTGCGTATGCAGGAGATCTGCATAATGCTCCCGTAAATAGCGCAACAACCGGGGAAGCGCATCCACATTGCGTAAGTTGCGCACGGGCAACAAATCAACCGGCACACCCAGTTGTTCAATGTCATGGGCAATTGGATTGCCGTCACGGACCTGAAACGCACACACTCGTGGGTTGAAATCAGTCGAAACAAACTCTTGCAAATAGGGGATCATCAATCGTTCAGCCCCGCCCATACCCAACGAGTCTATCAAGAATACGATTTGCGGATATTGCATACCAATCCTTCCCTACTCTTCAGTTGTATGAGACCAGGGTGGGTCTCAGATGTTTGTTGTCTTGCTGGTTGCGGCTTCGCCGCAACCAGCAAGACAACAAAGGGGTTTCTAGGGATTGCGTCCCATGCGCATAAAGCTACCGCATCTTTCCCCAACGAGATGGAGTTGCGGCTTGCAAGCGCAGAAATGCGCCTGCGGCACAGCCCTCTCGCTGTCTCTCTGTAGTTTTTTGCCGACTTCGTCGGCAAAAAACTACAGAGAGACAATTGCTGAACAGGTGTCACTTGTTTTGTATGCTGCTTGCACACGGCAAAAACGGCACGTAGCCGCGTGCCACAGCTTTGGAGTGGGGTTTGTTGTGTTTTCGACAAAGTCGAAAACACAACAAACCCCACCAGAGAGCGATTTCGTGGGGCTGTCGCCCCTGGTGGCTCACGGCTTCACCGAGGAGTTTCGAGGGAACAAGGTCCCCTCGAAACCCCTCACTACACGAGAGTTACCAGCTTATTTATGGCAAAACATTCACTGCCCCAACGAGAAAATACCCTTGCGGATCTTCACCGGCAACTGCCAGCGAGATGGCAGGTTCTCTGCTGTCAGGATCAACAAATGCCAGTTTCAAATCAAACAACCCTTTCCCCAACGAAGGAGGAACGGTGAGTGTTGTTTTCAACGACACCGGTTTATCCGGCAACCATTTACGAATATCTGACTCTACTTCTTGCTCCATGATTATCTCGCCAGAACTATGGTCTACCAACAAGACAACCAGCGGATACTGCACATAGGGCGGAGCCACACCGGTATTTTCCCAGAACATGTTGACCTGGATTGTTCCGCCCGGATGCAGTTCGGGCGTATAGGAAACTTGACGAAGGACAAGGCGATAGCCAACCTTCTCCAGGATACGCTCAATCAACTGCGTATTGCCACGATCATCAAAGTTCTCATGAATGTACGATGCGTGCATCTCTTCGGCAAAGTCTCGCGCACTGCGCAACCGGTCATCCGGGTAAGCTTTGGGATAGAACTCAAAAATAATCGGCTCATGCGGCCATGTTTGCTCAATCAAGTCGCTTATTTCCTCACGATACAGGTTTTGATGTTTTTCAGAGCCGAGCGCATCATGACGGATACCCAGATCCTGGCGTTTGCTAAACGCATATCTGACCGAGTCAGAAAACCCTGGGGTATATGGCATCACCAGTTGCGTTTTTTGAAACCCGGAGTATGCATAGGTTGCGTCTATCGTTTCGCCCTCCGTCGTTAAGCAGGGGCGGGTGCCTTCTCCCCCCAGGTACATATCAATGATACGTCGGCGGGCATTCCAGTCCAATCCAACGTCATTATCCCATTCATATTGCTCTGAATGCCATTCACCATAGAGACCATAGGAACCAACATCAATAAAGGCAACATCCGGGTCGCCATCGTATTGCTGGCGCAAAACATCAATAAATTTGCCATGTTCTTCGAGAAAGAGACAACCGGCATAGACCGGTTCAGAAGTAATACGCCCCTCAACCGTCATAGCCCCCGTTGCAACAAGCCAGTCAGGAATACCATGGCCGGTTCCCCAGGGAGGTGGCTTGACCGTCTGAATACGAAAGCTTATCTTGCCCCCTGCTTCGGTCATACGCTCACGAAGTTTCTCTATCTCACCCCAATCATACTCCGCTGGAGCAGGATGAAACGTAGACCAGTTGTTGCGCACAAACCCGACCGTTTCAGGAAATCGCTTGCCTTCCACCAGGGTATCTTGCCAACCCATGTATGGATTGGGGATGTATCCGTCCAATTTTTCAGGATAGATGGTCCTGAGTTGAACAGGCACGGGGGTACTTGCGGTATTCGTTGTTGGAGCAACTGATGCACTCCCCATGTTCTCCGATGCAGAAGAGGTGACTGTAACATTTGTCGTTTCCTTCATTGCCGCAGGAGTTGCCGGTGTTTCGGAAGGGGAGACAGTGATCGGAACAGTTGGCTGCATCTGGGCCGAAGACAAAGGATTACCACAGCCCGGCAGCAATAAGAGCAGGAGCAGTCCTATCACTTTGATAAAACCAGCAAACGTAAACGACGACCAGAAATGTCTGGGGTCTTGTTCCATTGCGCTATCCTGTTGCATAATCCTGGACATTCCCTCTCGCTCATTCCTCAAAGTCTTGTCCATCATTGCCAGACCTTGCTTCATTGCGAAGCACCTGCTTCTTTTGTGCATGTTTCTTTTGTGCATATTTCTTTTGCGGTTTTTCAGGTTTAAGATTTTGTTTTGCCTGTTGTGCTTTTTGTATCAATATCCTTATCCAGGTAATCCCCCCACCAATCAGCGCAACACCGACACCGACACCAATGAGTATCATCACTAGAAACATGGCCTTATCGGCACCTTCATTCTGGCGGGGCAAATATGCCTCGGAAATTGCATCGGTTGAAGTGATAACATGGACCACTTGCGGGGTGACAGTTTCAACAAGCATAGATTGCTCCGCCACCTCTTTCACCGATTGGGCAACGGGAACCTGAACAATTTTTTGCGAATTGACTGATTCTACTCGCCGGTCAACAATAAAGTTGATATCACCATTCAGTTTACCGTTCATCTCATTATCGGTCAAAGCATTGATTGACCAGTTTACGCCTTCTTGTGTGGTACCAGTCAAAAGCATAAGCGCACGCTGCTGATTCCAGGGAGCCAGCAAAAACTCAACAAGCCCCAGGCTCATATCATCCGGCAAACGGTAGATAACATTTCCAGCTTGCTGCTGTATCATACTTGTTCCTTGTATAAAAGGCTGCGGCAACTCTTCATTGATCAAAGGAATAATTGGATTGGTCGTGGGTAAACCAAAAGCAATGATATGATACTCATACAAAGGGTGGGATGTTTCCTGCGCCTGCGCCTGTGCCTGCCCCACTCCCTGCTGCTGGCTCTGGCTCTGCTCCTGTCCTAGCTGACTGGAAAGATTAGAGACCGATTTCTGGGCTGAGCGCACCCCTCCAACCGCTGTCCCTGATTGCGAAAGCATGGAACGGAACATCGTTTCATCCGACATAAGGCCACGCATCACCATGGGTGCAAACCCCTGCCCTGATATAGACTTGCCCATAAGCCAGGCAATTTCAATAAACCCTTGCAACTCTTGCGGAGTCGGATTGTCGGGCAGCGAAAAAAGCACATCCGACAGATCTTGCCGTGAAGCAAAGAGGGCCACCGGATCCTTCGGCGGAATTTTCAGGGTATTCTCTTCAACATGCGGGATATGCAATGAGCTGCTATCGAGCACCCGCATCCATGTTGCCCCTTCTGGTGGCAGCACACATTCCTCGCTCAATTGCTCCACACTCTCAAAGGTAAGATAATTGTACTGCCCCACTTCAATATCTTCCTGGGGAATTTCTATTTCTACCTGTAACTCGCCCTGATGCTCAGGATGA
This sequence comes from uncultured Chloroflexaceae bacterium, assembly GCA_964346425.1. GTDB lineage: Bacteria > Chloroflexota > Chloroflexia > Chloroflexales > Chloroflexaceae > JAAUSY01. The sequence goes on from CAYFVX010000017.1 coordinate 11,960, forward strand.
AACGGCGCACTCCCAATGGGCGAATCATTCAACAAGACATTCAGGCTCGAAACAGTGGGATTCAACGCTGAAGAATGCAGATAGCGCATCTTGAATCTGGGATTCTGCGTAATGCGCCAGTTAGCCGGCACAAAAAACTCGACAATGGTTCGCTGCGTTCCTACGCCATAAAACACCGTTTCATAATAGCCTAACTCTTGCAGCGTCATGGTATCAGATAAGCGACTACTTTTCTGCAGGTTTTGCTCATCTACTGCGGTTATGACGCTTACCTCCCCCGACATGCCATAACCAGGTTTTTCATAGGAAAGCGCACGAGCTGCACGCTGCAAACCCTCTTCCGTCGTACCAGTGACGATGAGATAAGCATATTCAGGAGATACTTCAGAAGCCATTAACTGCACGACCCCATCCGTGGGGGCGATGGCAAGGGAAGAATCAGGCATCGCAATCTGCGAGGTTTGCGCAGAAAAGGTGGTAGGCAAGAGATTACGCTCGTACAGGCTCTGTAGCAGGCTATTCCTCATAGGTTGCCCGATAATCACAGCACTACGGTTTTGCAGGTATTCCGTCGTTACCTGACTGGCGATTGCCAGCTCAATCACGACATTTTCACTATCGCCCCCCTTATTACCGAGCGTCGCCGCGAGCGTCGCCGCAGCCGCCAGATCACTATCTGTATACACATCTGGCAGAACCAGCACAATAACCTCTGGCACAAACAAATCCTGCACCAGCGGGCGGGGAAATGCGCTAAGATCGAGACGCAATGGCTCTACCGAATATTCAAAGTGGAAAAACGATGCTTCATGCACCCGTATGCGTGTCTGCCCCGGATTTTCACAGTTGGATGTTTTAAAGACAAACCGAATACGATGTTTATTGGAATCCATGTTCGTGATTAAGTCTGGCGGAAGCTGAATAGTCTGAACCTGATCTGTGCCAACCTGTGGTGCAAAAGTAGTAATCAACCGGTTATTCAGATAGACATCGAAGGAGGGATTAATTTCTGTGACAGCTTCTGGTTGAGCCGGGTCGGAGCCAGCATGGTACATGTCATACCGCAGAGCCAGGGTGTTCTGTTCTTCCGTCCCGACAAGTTGCCAGCGATAGGGCAGAAAAAAGTCCACATTATTCTGGTCAATCGGCGAATGCAGTTCAATCTTTGGCGTATTGAACTGCTCCAGAGTTATTTCCGCAACACCTGTTTGTCCAGGCTCAAGGGCAAATGTATTGACCAGACCTTCTGGTTGAAGGGTCCCTGCATCCTGCTCCTCTTCTGGTAGCACCGCAGGAGAAGGTGTGAGCAACTGTTGCGCAGTTATTGGGGTGGTGGTAGGTGTTTCGGGAAGAGTCGGTTGTATTGCCGTTGGTGTCGGCGTCATAGTAGGCGTGGCCGTTGGCGTTGAAGCAAGCGGGGTCGCTGAGAGTCGCTCTTGCAGATCCAGGTTGGTAAACTGTCCATCAATCCAGCCGCTCTGACCATCAGGCAGGCGAACCTCAAGCCAGCCGCTTCCTTCATCCTGGCTCAAAATAGCCACCTGATCTCCAAAAGAAAGTTGTCCAACAATCGCATAGGTTTCGGCCGGACCGGCACGCACATTCAGGGTTTCCACAATGATGAAGACCGTTTCTTCCTCTGCAGGTTCTTGCGCATAGACGGGCACAAGATTTCCTCCCACAGAGAACAACAAAAAACCCAGAAGTATTAAGAAGTTGCAAAAGTTATGCGGACGCTTTTGCATATGCAAAATCCTGTTCATACTGCTTTGATGAGAGATTATCTGCAAAATGAATCATTGCTGTTCCCAGAGCCACAAGCATCCAAAGGTAACGCAAAAGATCACCATGCAAAAAGACAGCCGAACAAAGCAGATATCCAATCATAGCAAATTCAAGCGAAACAATCCAGACAACCATTTTGGCATAGACGGGATGTTTCTTGAGTATACGTTTTGCCCGAAATAATCCCAGGAAAAGGGTCCCAAATATTCCAATAAATGTCGTGATACCAAACAAGCCGGTTTCTGCAATTGTTTCAATAACCAACGAATGGGCCTGACGAAGTTCTGTACGGGTTTCCAGTCCGACACGACTGGCGTATTCCTGATAACGCACTTCATAGTTTCCAGCACCAATCCCCACAAAGGGATGATCGAGAAACATATGGAAACCGGAAAGAATTTCACTGGTTCGCCCTCGAAAGGAGCTTTCTTTCAACACTTCTGAGGAGTCTTTTTCTGAACTAAAAACTTGAAGGGTTTCCAACCGTTCGGTATAGCCTTCAGGTAAAAAGGGCATAATCATGAGGACAGAAAGAAAGACCAGAAACAACAGGCCAATATTGACCTTGCGTTCGAGCGCGATAAAGAACAAGACCACCGCCATTGTCAGGAACGATCCGCGGCTGTAAGTATTAAGGTTTGCCAGAATATTAACTAACGCTGCCACCACACCCAAGAGCACAATAATCCAGGATTTCTCGTCAATGATACGATAGACCACCAGCGGTAACGCCATCACCAGTATCAATCCATAGAAATTCGGGTCATACACTGGCCCATTAAGACGCATCTGCCAGACATTGGTGATAATCTGGTCACGTTTGATAGTTGCCAACCCCCAGAATGTCTGGTCATAATCGCCGGTCAATACCTGGTAGGCTGTCAGAGCAGCAACAATCGTCATCGTAATAATAACAAGCCAGACAGAACGCTTCCAATATTCTGCCGACCGTAACGCATACACAATACAAATGACGATAATATAATCTTTCATGTAATCGAAGAACATCGAAAAGGCTTCATCTCTATCTGTTGCGCCAAAATATGATGCCAATAATGACCCGCCATAGGCAAGCATCCACCATTCAACCCCTTTTAATTTTAAGTCTAATGATTGTTTCATCAGACTATTCGCTGCAACACTGAGGATAATCAAACCGATGAGAGGCTTATTGATGCCCGGTAAGCCATTATCAGTGAATACGCTCGAAAGATTAGAGAACACGGTTATCATGAGCAAATACACACCGAGTTCCGGGCGGAGGGATGTTGCCAGGGTAAGAGACAAACCAATCACACCAACGACCAGGTAGAGGCCAATGGTGTCACGAAATCCGACACCAATAATTACCAGAATCAGGGTGGTACCCATAGCAACAAGGAAACTGATAATTGTTGCATGCAGAGGAGTTATCGAACGATTGCGTAAACGGTCAAGCAAATGAAGCATGGGTTTCGTGTATACTCAATGAGCGCAGAAAACGGTGGCTAAGGAATAGGACGTGGAACCGGCGAAATGTCTTTTTCCCGTTCTTTTTCCCGTTCTTTTTCCCGTTCTTTTTCCCGTTCTTTTTCCCGTTCTTTTT
>CAYFVX010000018.1:0-15195 GCA_964346425.1 uncultured Chloroflexaceae bacterium
GTTTTTTCGACTTCGTCGAAAAAACCACAAACCCCACGGCAAAGCTGTGGCACGCAGATGCGTGTGTTTTTCGCCATGCGCAAACAGTACACAATACAGGTGAAACCTGTTGAGGGGGTGCCCCCACCAATCGAAAGGCGGCAAATATCGTGCTCCAATGCACTGATGACCGGCTTGTGCTATAATAATATATGTGGACATTTAGCTCTGTTCGGCTAATTTGATAGGGAGAAAATTCTTTCATGAGACGTGTTATCGTAATCATTCTTGTCCTTCTTCTCGTTCTAGGTGGTGCAGCAGCAGGAATTTATTTCTTTGGACCCGACGACCTTAAACAAAACATACCCGGCATGGCTCAGCCCACGCCAACACCCGAAGTTCAACCTGAACCGACGGAAGACCCGGGCGTAGATATTGTCATTGCCCGCATTGATTTGCCAGTCGGCACCTTTATTACCGACACCCAAAACTTGCTCGACACCGAAAATATCAGCACATTGCGCTATGAAGAACAGGCAGAACGACTCTTTCGCCAATCCGAAATAGGCAATATACGCGAAAAAGTCTTGATGGTCCCACTCTTTGCCGGTGACCCGCTTGAAAAATCGTTTCTGGCAGAAGCAGGACTCTCACAAAAAATCCCAACACGTGAGCCGAACCGTCCGCGGCCCAAAGCCTATCCTATCGAAGTGGACAAATACACCGGTGTTGCCAATCATATCATGACCGGTGATAGCGTAGATGTCGTTGCCACGTTCAAAGTCGTCCGGCGCGTCTACCTCCCGCCAAGTTTAGGAGTGCAGATACGCGGCGAAGAAGGTGTTGGCATGGTCGCTGAAGAAGGAACAGGGCCAGAACAGGAGGGAGAAGGCGTACCTGTTGAAAACCAGCAACAACCCCCCCCCGCAGCCAGTCAGAGTCGAGCTATCGAAACACGCGAATTCTACTCGACCAAAACAATCGTGCAGCGGGCAAAAGTGCTGGACATCTTGCGACCACCGCCTCCCACACCCGTGCCAGTCGCCGAGGAAGACCAGCCGCCCGAAGACGCAGAAGCGACGCCAACGCCCAGGCCGCAACCAAAGCAAGGGGACGGGCCACCAACACAGATTACCGAAGGCACGTGGTTTGTTATTCTGGCACTCAACGATCAACAGGCTGAATTGATCGAGTTTGCCAAACAATCAGAAGCAAACATTACGCTGGTATTGCGTGGGGCTGGCGACACAGCCTATGAAGATACCATCGGAACCACATTCGACTTGATGCTCTCCGAGTTTGGTTTGCCTATGCCAGAACCGGAAGATCCATTCGTCTTTGCTCCCGATGTATTGACGCCAGAGCCAACATCCACACCAAGAACTGATATACGCATTCCGTGAGCAACAACACAGGGAGCAAGCAGTAACAAAAGGAATAGAAGAAACACAGGAACATTCCAGCATTGGCAGGTTTTCAGGAGAGATAGGGGGAAAACAACAAACTCTCCACAAAGTAAGGTTGAAAGAGGTGACTTCGTATGGCTGAAAGTGATGTTATCAGTGTCATGATCGTTGACGATGTGGCCGACACATGTGATCAGCTTGAAAAACTGTTATTCTTTGAAAAAGATATACAGGTAACCGGCAAAGCACACAACGGTCGTGAAGCTGTCGAAATGGCAAAAAAACTCAAACCGGATGTAATCCTGATGGATATTAACATGCCGGAAATGGATGGCATTGCAGCAACAGAAGCTATCAGTGCCAACGACCCGAACATTCAGGTTATTATCATGAGTGTTCAGGGTGAGACCGATTACCTGCGTCGCGCCATGCTTGCCGGGGCACGAGAGTTTTTGATAAAACCTGTTGGTGCAGACGAACTCTACAAGTCCATTCGCCATGTTCACAAGCTTGGAGCATCTCGCCCTCGGCAGACAGCACCAACGAGCGAGGGGGGAGAAACAACGACCAAAAAGGACGAAGGCCCCAGAGGTCAACTGTTTGCTGTGTTCAGCCCCAAAGGGGGAGCCGGCACCTCAACCATCGCTGCCAACCTTGCCGTCGCCCTGCGACAATTTACCAACAAAAAAGTAGTCCTGCTTGATGGCAACCTGGTTCTGGGCGACCTGAACGTGATGCTCAACATGGTCTCAAATACCACCATCCTGGACCTGGCACAACGCATTGATGAACTTGATGCCGATTTGCTCAACGACGTTCTGTCAACCCATAACTCACAGATCAAAGTATTGCTGGCACCACCCAACCCACAAGATGGCGAAGCCGTGACATCCGATCACCTGAAAACCATTATAGACCTGTTGCGTAGAGAATTTGACTACGTCGTAGTAGATACCCAATCATCCTTTCAAGACCGTGCGCTGGCCGTCCTGGATGTGGCCGACCAGATACTGGTCATTATGACTCTGGAAATGACCTGTATCAAAAATATTAAACTCTTCCTGGAAGTTGCCGAATTGCTTGACTATTCCAGCGAGAAAATCTTCCTCATTTTGAACAAAGCCGATAACCGACTTGGCATCCGCGTTGAAAATGTGGAAAACAACATCAAACATAAAATTGGTATTCAGATTGGCAATGCCCCCCATGAAGTCACACTCTCGATCAATCAGGGGGTTCCCATGGTCATTTCAAACCGTGATCATCGCGTTTCCAAAGACCTGTTTGCCCTGGCTCGTGAGCTTGCCAACGTGGCGCATGTGCATAAAGGTGCGGAAACACCACCAGAACCTGCTTCCGCAAAAGCAACCTCCAAGAAGAAACAGGGGGGATTGTTGGGGTTGTTGCGTTCGCTCTTCTAAACACATCGGTTGCCCCACCCGATGTATCATCCTGTCTGGTGTGGTGTGGTGTTTTTGGGGAACAATCAGTCAGGCAATGATGTGTTCGTCTTGCGATACCCCGCGCACCAGTTTTAGGCAAGCGGGGTTCTTTACCCTTTCCTCACCTCTGGTGATACGATACGAAACAACTGGCAAAATGGAGGTTGCCCATGTCACTACTCAAACGCATAGGAACAAATACCGGTCCCGCAGCAAATGCAACACCTTTCAGCGACCAGGTCGAACAAACAGAACAACCACCGGTCAAAGAAGCACGCAACATAGGCGGCACACGCCCGAACAAAAAACAGGGCGAATCAGAACGCTTTGCCCTGCTTAAAGAAACCGTCCAGACCAAACTGCTGGAAGAAATGGGACCAGGCAAAGCCATGGCTGCAGACAAAAAGAAAATCAAAGAAGTCTTTATGTCGGTGCTGGACAATGAAAGCATCGTACTGAGCCGCACCGAACGGGACCGCCTGCTCGACAGCATCGCCGCCGACATTCTTGGACTGGGACCACTCGAACGTCTGCTCAGCGACGAAGACATCAGTGAAATTATGGTCAATGGCCCCAAACAAATTTTTATTGAGCGCAAAGGCAAACTGACACTAAGCGACGTCACCTTTCACGACGACAACCAGGTACTGCACGTCATAGAACGCATTATCGCCCCACTTGGTCGTCGTATTGACGAATCATCGCCAATGGTAGATGCCCGCCTGAAAGATGGAAGCCGTGTCAATGCCATCATCCGTCCGCTGGCATTGTGTGGCCCCACCATCACCATCCGTAAATTCAAAAAAGACGCGCTCACCATTGACAACCTGGTCAACTTCAAAAGCGTCACCCCGGAAATGGCCGAATTTCTCGGCGCAGCAGTCGAAGCCCGCCTGAACATCGTCGTGTCTGGCGGTACCGGCTCCGGCAAAACGACCCTGCTCAATATCCTCTCCAACTTTATCCCGGATGACGAGCGGGTCATTACCGTCGAAAATGCCGCCGAACTGCAACTACGTGGACTCCACGTCGTCGGGCTAGAATCCCGCCCCGCCAACGTGGAAGGCAAAGGCGAAGTCTCCATCCGCGACCTCGTCATCAACTGCCTGCGTATGCGGCCTGAACGCATCATCGTCGGGGAATGTCGCGGCGGCGAAACCCTGGACATGCTCCAGGCAATGAACACCGGTCACGACGGCTCAATGACTACCGTCCACGCCAACAACTCCAAAGACGCCGTGGCCCGTATCGAAACCATGTGCATGATGGCAGGCATGGACCTGCCCCAGCGTGCCATCCGTGAACAGATAGCATCCGCAGTTGAAGTCTTTGTCCAGGCATCCCGCCTCAAAGATGGCTCGCGCAAAGTCATTTCTGTCACTGAAGTGCAGGGAATGGAAGGCGATATCGTCGTCCTCCGCGATATCTTTGTCTTTGAACAAAAAGGTCTTGATGAAAAAGGCAAAATCATCGGCTCGCAACGTGCTACTGGTGTGCGTCCAAGATTTATCGAGAAATTTGAAGCATTGAATATCTTTCTGCCCCCCAACATTTTTGGTACTGGTGGCTAAAAACAAACAGGCAGGCAGAACATACAACAACATAAAAACACCAGACAAGCAAAAAACCTTCCGACCACGAGAGGAGAAGCAATGAAGCTCCTTGCGGTCAGGAAATGTTGATAAGGAGGAACGGTCGTGTTAAAGAAACTGTTTAAACGAGGCGGCAATGAACTTGACCGCCTGTCACAAATAGTCGGCGAAGAAGAAGCACAAGAAGAAGGCTCAGGCAATGTAGGCACTGAAGCCATTGAACAACTGGACCAGGCCGTTGTCAAAAGTTCCCGAGGTAGCAACATTGCCCGCATGCTGGCAAGTGCCGACCTCAAATTGCGTGTCGTTGAATTTATCGCCATAAAAATCGGCTTTGCAATCCTGGGAACAGGTCTTGGTCCACTCATGGCTCGCAGAACTGATGACAATGGGAACTTTGAAGGTTTTGACATGCGAGTGCTGGTTGCAGTCGCGGTTCTTGGTGCCATCATCTTTTCGCTTCTTCCCAACTTTTATATCAAAATACGGGCTGGCAACCGCGTCAAAACATTCAACGCACAACTTGGCGATACCATCACCATGATGGCAAACTCGCTACGCGGTGGCTACAGTTTCCTGCAAACCATGGACCTGGTTGGCAATGAAGCACCAGAACCAACCGCCTCAGAATTCAAACGTGTCGTACAGGAGGTCGGACTTGGGCGCACTGCATCCGAAGCATTAGACAATCTCTTAAAACGAATGCCCTCCGACGACCTGGACTTGATGATTACTGCGGTCAATATCCAGCACGAAGTCGGCGGTAACCTCGCCACCATTCTGGACTCCATCGGCCACACCATCCGTGAACGTGTCCGTATTAAAGGGGAAATCAAAACCCTGACTGCCCAGGGGCGTCTCTCAGGATACGTCATCACTGGCCTGCCGATTGCGATGGCTGGCTATATTACCATGGTCAACCCGGAATACATGTCGCCCATGTTTACCTTCGGCATGCCACCCAAAGCATGGTGCTGTTTACCGCTGACTTCGCTATTCTTTATCGCCATAGGCTATGTCGTCATGATGAAGATTGTAGACATCGAAGTCTAATCACCAGTCTGAAAAGTTATGAAATGGGATGCGATAGTATTGTGTGAGGTGATACGATGCTCATATTTATTATTATAGGAGTTGTGCTCCTGATTATTGTCGGGGTTGTCCTCATGGTTGTCATGTTCAAAGACAAACAGGTAGAGAGCATAGACGACCGACTCTCCAAGTTTACCGAGGCAACCATATCGCTTGAAGAACTCGAACTGGAACAACCTTTTACGCAGCGAGTCGTTATTCCGCTGGTTCAATCCACTTTGAATACCCTCGGCAAACTTGGCCCCAAGCAAAATGCCGAAAAAGTCAAAAGTTTGCTGGCCCAGGCTGGCAACCCCGGCGGTCTGACACCGGTCACGTTTGTGGGTATTCGCATGGGACTGGCCGTTGGTCTGCTGATTGTCTTCGGAATCGTGACCTTTTCGACCATGGGCAACGAAAAAGCAATGGCAATGATGTATACCGCCCTGGGAGCGGTGCTCGGCTATATGCTCCCCGGTATGTGGCTTGGCTCAAAAATCAAAGAACGCAAGAAAAGCATTGTCAAAGCCTTGCCAGACGCCCTCGACTTGCTCACCATCAGCGTTGAAGCAGGACTGGGTTTTGACATTGCCCTCAAACGTGTCACCGAAAAATGGGACGATGAGTTGAGCAAAGAATTCAAACGAGTACTGCTCGATATCAGCCTGGGCCGCACCCGACGCGACGCGCTCCGCGATATGTCCGATCGCTGTGATGTGGAAGACGTCCAGATATTCACCTCGGCGATTATTCAGGCCGAGCAACTGGGTGTTTCCATCGCCAAAATATTGAAACTCCAATCAGACCAGATGCGCGAGCGTCGCCGCCAGCGAGCAGAAGAACAGGCGCAGAAAGCCCCGGTGCTCATGCTGTTCCCGATGGTTTTCCTCATCTTCCCCTCTATCTTTGTCGTCATTCTTGGGCCAGCCGTGCCAAAGATTATGACCAGCGTTGGTGGTGATAGTGGTATCTAAAACGCCCCACGAACTCCTGCATATCATCAACGACACCCGCGACCGCGTGCTGGCAGACCGCTGCGAAATAGCACGCACCTTCCTGACCCGCGGTCGCGGATTGCTCGGACGCAACACCCTGGAACAAGGGCAGGGATTGATTATCTATCCCTCATCCAGCATCCACACCTTCTTTATGCGCTTTGCCATAGACGTCCTTTTCGTTGACCGGCAGGACCGCGTGGTAGGCTTACGTGAAGCCATGCCCCCCGGTCTCCCCTACGCAGGAGATCGCGGAGCCCGCTACGTGATTGAGCTACCCGCCGGTGTCATAGCAACAACCGCAACCCGCACCGGCGACCAGCTCAACCTCACCCCCTCCCCACACCCTGGCAAAAAAAATGGACAGTAATACCGTGCTATAACATTGTGGTGCCATCTGGTTAACAAAACACTCACCGACACAACCCCCAATCAGCAACACCCACCACCATCTGGCTGGCTCACCCTGCTCGTCTTTCTGGCAACCCTGCTCTGCTACCTGGCAACCCTGACCCAGGTCCATACTTTCGACGCCCTCTCTTATGTGCTGGACGTAGACCGCAAATCCTGGCAAGAGCTTTTTCACCCCCATCACCTGGCGTATGGCCCCCTCGGTGCCCTGGTCCGCTCATTGACCCACCTTGCAGGTTACCAGCAAAGCGTGCTCCTGCCATTGCAAATAGTCAACGCCTTTGCAGGGGCCGCCGGCGTTACCCTCCTCTTCGCCCTCCTGCACCACCAGACCCATCGCCGCGACATAGCCCTCTGTGGCGCACTCCTCCTCGGCAGCAGCTACGCCTACTGGTATTACGCCATCGAAGTTGAAGTCTACACCATAGCCGCCCTCCTGCTCATCGCCTGTCTCTGGATAATGATATCCATGCTCCGCTCCACCACCTGGCACCGCTTCCTCCTGCTCGGCGCAACCCAGGCCCTGGCAATCTTATTCCACCAGACCAACGCCCTGCTCACCATACCAGCCCTGCTCACCCTCCTCCTGACATTCCGCAACAAAGGGAACCCACCGCTCACCCACATCGGGAAATGTCTCACTGCCTACCTCCTGCCCCTCACCCTCATCACCGCCGGCAGCTATCTGCTGGTAGGCTTTGGCATCAGCGACCACCGCTCCTGGAGCGAATTCTGGCAATGGCTCACCGCCTATGCCCATACCGGCTGGTGGGGCGAACCCATCAGCAACACCACATGGCAAAACCTCGGCAAAGGACTAACAAACACCCTCGCCCAACCCGGCGGCGCACTCCTCTGGTTCCTACTCCTCGGACTCATCGTGCTCCAGCTCCATCGTCTCCTGCAAACCTATGCACAAACAATCCTGATCCTGCTCGCCTGGATCATCACCTACGGAGCCTTCTTCACCTGGTGGGAACCAGACAACATCGAATTCTGGATCGCCAGCATGCCACCCGTCGTAGTGCTCATCGGACTGACCCTGCACACCACAGGCCCCCGCTGGAATGCAGCAGTATGGGTAGCCCTGGCTATTGGCATCACCGCCGCCAGCACCAACTATGAAGCCATCCAGCAACGCGGCATGCTGGCCTATGACACCCACCGTCGCATCACAACCGCCCTGGCCCGGCACAGCGCACTAGATGACCTGCTGCTCATATCCGACCAGGTGCAAGCCCTCTACCTCCCCTACTACGAATCCCGCCCGCATGCCTGGTCGCTCAACCAGGCAATGTTTGAAAACCACAACAACTGGAACGCAGCCTGCAACCATCTGCACACCATCATAGAATCGGCCCAGGAGCGGGGAGCCGCCGTCATCTTTGCCGCAGAAGTCTTGCGCCCCACTCCCCAGCGTACCCCCTGGAGCGACCCGATCCTCCAGCGATTCAACCTTGCGCAGGAAGAAATCACCCGTTGCTTTGCCCGCTACCAGACATATCTGGAACCACTACCACTCAAAAACGGCCTACCAGCCCACTATCGCCTCCCCTCAGCCCTCGAAATAGGCACCGGCCCGGGCTGGCACTTCGCCGACGGCACCTGGGGCTGGCAAGTACGCAATATCCACCACCACCAACACACCGAACAAGGATGGGAAATACTACCCGCGGTAGACCCGGCCTTCATCAGCCCTCCCATGACGATTGACACCACCCACTACCACGCAATTGAAATACACATGGCAGCCTCCGCTGCCACCACCGCCACCGCAAAACTCGAACTCTTCTTCAGAGACGAACATGGCCTGGTAGACATGACCAACGCAGTCGAACGAACCCTGGAACGCGCCGACGCCCCGGCCTATCACGAAAAAACCTATGGCATTACCCTCGAAGGACGCGAAGGATGGAGTGGACGCATGTCCGGTTTTCGCCTGGACCCCATCGGAGAAGGAGACGGCGGACACGTGCGCCTCGAATGGATAAGACTGATACCAAAGGGAGAAGTAGCAGAAGAATAAAAGGAAAGGAACTTTCAAAGCTCCTTTTTGCCGTGGGGTTTGTTGGTTTTTCGACGTCGTCGAAAAACCAACAAACCCCCACCATCATCGGGTTGTTCCATCTGTAGAGTGTTGTTTGTAGCTACTACGCCACAAACACACTCTACAAACCACGAGCTACCGCTCTTTGCCCGACAAAAGCAAATACCCATAGAGCACCACACCCGACCCAAGCGACACAAACAACTTGGCAGCCAGCGGAAGCGCAGAAGGAGAAATAAACCCCTCAATAAGCCCAGCAATCACCAGCAACGGCACACAACCAGCCAGCAACTGTATCGCCCGGTACGCAGCAAGTTTGAGAGCCGTCTGCCGCTTGAGCAAACCAGGCCGCAAAATAGACCAGCCCAATTGCAAACCAGCCCCCCCAGAAATAAAAATCACACTCAACTCAACCATACCATGTGCCGCAACAAACCCCCACAGATTATCCGCAAACGCAAAACGCTGCGCCACCCCGGCGACACTCCCCAGCATAATGCCATTGAGCGTCAACACATAGAGCGAAAGCGTCCCTAGCAACACCCCACCCGCAAAGGCCAGAAAAGAAACTCGAATATTATTGGTCATAATAAACGAAGCGGCAGCAGCATTCCCCTCCTCATTGATACGATCCCACCATTCACGCCCCTGCTGAATATCATGAACCACATCCTGAAAACCGGGCAGAAGAAGCGAAACAGCGTTCGGGTCACGATAACTAACAAAAAAACTGACCAGAGCCGGCAAAAAAAACATCAAAAACGACGCCAGCGTATACCCCCACGTCTCACGAAAAGCCTGGGGGAGCGTATGAGTAAAAAAAGCCCGCACCTTTCGCCAGCGAACACTCTTTCCGCGATAGACCTGCCCATGCGCCCGCGCAACCAACCCATTCAAATAATCATGCACCGGATGATTGGCATAATCACGCCGCGCTACGGCCAGATCAGAAGTAGCCTGACGATAGAGCCGCCCCAACTGCTGCAACTCCTGCGCAGATAGCACAACCAGACCACTCCGCGACCGTTTGAGCAAACTATCCAATTGCTCCCAGGACGGCCGTTTTCTGCTGATAAAATCTTCTGCCAGCATCATGAACTACTCCAGACGTATACATGTTCCTATCGAAACAGCCTGATCAAGCAATACTTGCTGCAGCAAACCTGGACGAGAACCAATCATCTGGATCTCCAGACCAGGAATAGTTTGTACCAGCTTCCACAACGCCTGTATCTTACCCTGCATCCCGCCCGTCACATCAACAGTATGCGAAGAACCAGCCTGCCCCCCCAGCACCTCTTCAATATTCGCAGACGTAATCAGCGGAATAACCGCAGCTTCAGGCTCAACATGCGGATCAGCAGTATAAACAGCATCCTCGCCCACCATAATCATATGCGTCGGGCGCAAAGCAGTATGCAACGCAAGATAGCTCAACAACGTCTCGGTAGAAACAATAGTACACCCGCGGTGATCATCGAAAGCAACATCCCCATGAATCACCGGCAAAAGCCGCTGCTCCAACGCAGCCAATATCGAAGCAACATGCCACTCGCGGATATCCCCATCACTGCAAAACAACGCAGCCGAAGGCTGAACCGTCAAGGCCGGTACCCCGGCTTCGATAAGCGTATCCAGCACAAGACGGTTCAAGCGCAGTGCCGCAGCCGCCGTCAGCGCAAACCCCATCCAATCCTCATCAGGCTGCAAACCCTGATGAACATGGTAGCGTGCCGCATAATAATGACCAAACGAGCCACTTCCATGCCCCAGAATAATACGGCTCTCCGGTCGTTGCTGACGTACCACTTGCAACTCACCAGCCAGTTGCCGGATAACCGAACGGTCCGCAGCCTCCTGACCACTCTTATCGGTGATCACAGAGCCACCAAACTTGATGAAAGTAAGTTTTTCCATTATGATGTCGTCCGAAAGACAAAGAGAATGATAAGAACCGTTATCCCCCAAAGAATAATATCAAGTGCCAGTGGAACATCCTTCAAAACCATCTCATCCGGGCTGCCCCCCTCATCGCGCTGAAAAATCAGATACAAGTAGCGAAAAAGACCATAAACCACAAACGGAATCGTAATCATCAACGCAGGATAGGGCTTCTGAGGAACAGCAGGAGCCGAAAAAGTCGTCATACTATACGCCATAATAATACTGGCAGTCACAATGGACATCATCTGATCGAGCATCGGCAGCGAATATTCAGCCAGAATACGGCGATGTTCGCCAGCCCCATGCTCCAGCAATACCAGCTCGTGACGACGTTTTCCAATACTGATAAAGAGAGCCAGCAACCCCATACAAACCAGCAACCAGGGAGTAATATAAATATTGAGCACCACCGCCCCGGCCACCGCCCGCAGCACAAACCCGGCCGTAACCGTCAAAATATCAAAAATAACAATATTCTTGAGCCAGTAGGAATAGAGCACCCCCTGAACCAGAACATACGTGACCAGCACCGTCAGGAAACCATAATCCGGATCTACCAGATACCCCAGCACAAGCGAAGTCGTTGCCAGCACAATAGCGACTCCAACTGCAAGACTCGGCGAAAGCTTCCCGGCCGCCAGCGGACGATACCGCTTGCGAGGATGCGCCCGGTCTTTTTCAATATCTACAAGATCATTGATTAGATAGATAGAACTGGCCGCCATACAGAAAACAAAAAACGCGGCAAACGTAATCAACAGCTTATCAGGCTGGGTCCAGAGCCGTTGCTCAGAAAAACCAATAGCAGCAAACACAAAAACGTTTTTCACCCACTGCTTGGGGCGCATCGTTTTAAACAAATACTTGAGCGTATCAAAAGCACTTGTTGAGGCCGTGCTAATCTGTTGTTCCATAAGTTCCACTCTTTGAATAACGCGGATATTGAGCAAGCCAGCATGCATTCTATATCAGAAACATGGCTGTTGTCAATCGCTCAATCGCTCAATCACTCACGCACGTAGCACAGAGCTATGCCTTCGGGTATAATACGCATGCAACCCGTAAACAAACAACGTGCATCACCAAAAACAACCGGGGACAATTTTACTGAACACACAACAAAAAGCGTCGAAACACCTGATATGACACAAAGAAACAACACGAACACACTCTCGCTGCACCGCATCTGGCACGAACTGGACAAACACCGCAAAAATGTGGTGCTAGAACACACTATCTTCGCCCTCCCCTTTGCCTACCTGGGCCTCTTCCTGGCCGCCGATGGCTGGCCGGGCTGGTCACCCTTTCTGTGGGTAACCCTGGCAATGGCCGGCGCACGAACCGCCGCAATGAGCTTCAACCGCCTGATAGATGCCCATATAGATGCCAAAAACCCACGTACCGCAAACCGCCTCATCCCCAGCGGCAAACTGAGTCAACGCTCAGTACTCGTGGTAGCTCTTGGCAGCCTCTTCCTGCTCGTCCTCTCTGCAGCCCAGCTCAACCCGCTCTGCCTCGCCCTCTCCCCCCTTGCAGTCCTGGCATTAACCGGCTATAGTTATACCAAACGCTTTACCGGGCTCTGCCACTTTGTCCTGGGCTTCACCGACGCCATGGCTCCGGCTGGCGGCTGGCTGGCTGTCGAACCAGCTTTCACCCCACCAATGCTCCTGCTCGCCTTTGCCGTTGGCATCTGGATAGCCGGCTTTGATATTATCTACGCCTGCCAGGATATTGACTTTGATAGGAGCCACAACATCTTCTCCATACCCGCTCGCTTTGGCATCCCCACCGCACTCCGCATCGCACAGGTATGTCATGGACTGATGATTGTATCGCTCCTTGCCACAGGCATCCTGCTCGGCATGGGCTGGCTCTATTATCTGGGAACCGCTGTTGCCGCAGGACTACTCCTATACGAACACCGGCTTATTTCGCCAGCAGACATGTCAAAAATTGACATTGCGTTTTTTCAGATCAATAGCTATGTGGCAACCGTGCTTTTCCTCTGTACGCTCGCCGATTTATGGTAAAACAACACTATGGACCAGTACACAGAACGCCAGAAAAATAGCAATGCGCTCCAGACCCATCCGCACATCATCTTTTTCACCGAACTGGATGGCTCCGCCTTACACCACCTGCTGATGAACGAGCAGTTGATACACGAAATGGTCACGCAGGAACACGGCCTTGCGCTGGCACTCCGCGACTTCACAACCTCGCTCGTCAACGTCGTGCGCCGCCTGAACGCCTATGGCATCTATACCGTCGCCTGGCTCCTGCTCTCCCAGGAAGAAGGTGGTCATTTCAACCTGCAAAACTACCCGCAGGCCATAGAGCAATACCAGAAATTTCATACCTGGGCATGCCAGCATCAACTACACTTTGATGCCGTAGGACTGGACATTGAGCCACCCGCCGGCGAAGTGCTCCATATCTACAAATGGGGACTGCGCGATATCGCCCGCCGCCTCTGGCTGGCCCAGGAAAATGTCCTCTACCCGGCCGCACGCATAGCCTACACCGACCTGATCGCCAGAATCCATCACGACGGCTACGAAGTACATATCTACCAAACACCCCTGCTGGTAGACGACCGCCGCGCCGGCACCACCCTCATCCAGCGAGCTATGGACGTGGTAGACCTCCCCGCCGACGTGGAAGTATTACTGCTCTACCGTAGCCTGCCCATCGAAAGCATGAGCCACAATCTTGAAGGAGCCTTGATCGCCAGCTATGGCCCCGCCGTAGACAGCATCGGTATCGGCGACACCGGTGCAACATATCCTCCTGGAGACAATGGCTGGCGGTCTCCCCCCATTCCCTGGAACATCCTGGAACGCGACCTGCTTCTCGCTGCCGAATACACCGACACCATCTACCTATACTCCTTTGAAGGATGTCTTGAACGCAACCTGTTCCCCCATATTGCCCAGATGGACTGGAGCAAAACTCCATCGTTGCCAGTCCGACAACGACTCTTGATCGAGATGCTGCGCTCAATACTCGTAGGAATCCTGCTCCTGGCCCGCTACAGTCAGGCATTGCTGGCCTGGCTTGGATGGGGACTGGCAATTGTGCTATTCTTTAAACAGATACGTTGCTGGAAAAAGAAACGGAGGCAAGAGCAATGAAACTTTCACCCGCCAAAGTGGAGCAACTGGTCGAAAACCTGATAGATGAACTGGCCGAAATTGAGGGCGTCATGTTCCAGGGCACAGACGGACAATTGATCCACGCAATGACGGAAATAATGACCGATGAACTCATGATCGAAGAGAAGCTAGATGCTGAAGTGCATCAAATGCTCCAGGCGCACAAATCCGAGATCACCATGAAACGCCTGAGCTACGACGATCTCTTTAAGAAAACCAAACAACACTTGATAAAAGAGCGCAAACTGGTACTCTAACAACATACCACCCATTGCAAACACCGCTTGCACACGACACACGACAACACACACACACCTGCGTACCATCCCCCCCCTTGTTGTCTTGTTTTTTTCGGATTCTTCGAAAAAACAAGACAACAAAAAAGGCTCCCGCAGGCTCTTACCCCCACGAAAACCTTTTTCGTCGTGACCCAACACCCATCACAAACGTGATGGCATCACACCGTCTCTTTTGCTTCCTGCTGCAACCGACGGTTCAACTCATTGCGCAACTGCTTTGCCCGGCTGTCGCCCAACTCATCGCCCAGAGTCATCCACAACCAGTTCCAGGCATCTGGTTCCGCAGAGCTGGCAACCTGCTCCTTCTTCTCGCCACCATTGTTCTCAACCATCTCTTGCAACTGCTCGCCACCAAGACGCTCTATCTGATGAGCTATCTCCGCATGGCACCACTCTTGCGCAAGATGAAGACTATCAAACATGCAACCAGCCCAGATACGCCAGTAGGGGGCATCAACATACTCAATATAGGCAGTCCATTGATACCCTTTGCTCAACGTAGCAACGGCATGCCAGCCATGTTCGGTGGTTTCCCATTGAGGTTCACTGGTCATATTGAAACTCCTTCACCATCCTGACGCGGTGATATCTCTTTAATCCTGACACTCATTATACGACATTCACGCATTTCCAGCATATTACCCTGCATCTGACAAAGCAAGGGTGTCGTCAGAGCCAGAGCGTGGGAGCCTCACATGTGTAGACTTTTTTGGAAACCGCTTTGCAAAGCGGTTGAGGAAATACCGTAGCAGCGGCTTGTAGCCGCTGGATCTCATCCAGGTGACGCATCCACGGCGCAGCAACCGGGCGGGTTTTGCCGCGAAAGAAACGGATATATGGGCAGATCCCGC